>NZ_WMLF01000498.1 GCF_014156695.1 Streptomyces durbertensis
CCTCCAGACCCCCCGCCAGGACGACCCCTTCCCGGTGAAGGGCATGGACGCGGTCGTCTTCGCCGTGGGCAACGCCAAGCAGGCCGCGCACTACTACTCGACCGCCTTCGGGATGAAGCTCGTCGCCTACTCCGGACCGGAGAACGGCAACCGGGAGACCGCCAACTACGTGCTGGAGTCCGGCGCGGCGCGCTTTGTCCTCACCTCGGTCATCAAGGCGACCACCGACCAGGGCCGCTTCCTCGTCGAGCACGTCGCCGCGCACGGCGACGGCGTCGTCGACCTCGCCATCGAGGTGCCGGACGCCCGCAAGGCCTACGCGCACGCCGTCGAGCACGGCGCCACCGGCCTGACCGAGCCGTACGAGCTGAAGGACGAGCACGGCACCGTCGTGCTGGCGCAGATCGCCACCTACGGCGAGACCCGCCACACCCTCGTCGACCGCTCCGGCTACGACGGCCCCTACCTGCCGGGCTACGTCGCCGCCGAGCCGATCGTGGCGCCGCCCGCCAAGCGCACGTTCCAGGCCGTCGACCACTGCGTCGGCAACGTCGAGCTGGGCAAGATGAACGAGTGGGTCGGTTTCTACAACCGGGTCATGGGCTTCACCAACATGAAGGAGTTCGTCGGCGACGACATCGCCACCGAGTACTCGGCGCTGATGTCGAAGGTGGTCGCGGACGGCACCAAGAAGGTGAAGTTCCCGATCAACGAGCCGGCCATCGCCAAGAAGAAGTCGCAGATCGACGAGTACCTGGAGTTCTACGGCGGCCCCGGCGTCCAGCACATCGCGCTCGCCACGAACGACATCGTCTCCACCGTCCGCAGCATGCGCGCCGCCGGTGTGCGGTTCCTCGACGTGCCGGACACCTACTACGACACGCTCGGCGAGTGGGTGGGCGACACCCGGGTGCCGATCGACGAGCTGCGCGAGCTGAAGATCCTCGCCGACCGCGACGAGGACGGCTACCTGCTCCAGATCTTCACCAAGCCGGTGCAGGACCGGCCGACGGTCTTCTTCGAGATGATCGAGCGGCACGGCTCGATGGGCTTCGGCAAGGGCAACTTCAAGGCGCTCTTCGAGGCCATCGAGCGCGAGCAGGAGCGCCGCGGCAACCTGTGACGCCCGCCTGCGTCGGGCGGGTCTCCGAGACGCCTCAACCGGCCCCGGCGGGACGCCAGTTCCGCCGGGGCCGGCCGGCTGTGCGGGGCCGGTCGCCGAGTTTTCCACAGGCGCGGGTCGGGTGTTGTCGGGCGGGCCCCGCGGTGCGAGGCTTGGGCGCATGGCGGACCTGATCGAGCGGTTGCTGGACGGACTCCCGGCCGACGCGGTGCTCACCGACCCCGACGTCACCCGTGCCTACGCCGGCGACATGGCGGGCTTCTGCCCGCCCGGCGAGCCGGGCGTGGTCGTCCTGCCGAGAACGGTCGAGCAGGTCCAGCACGTCATGCGCACCGCGACCGCCACCCGCACACCCGTGGTGCCGCAGGGCGCCCGCACCGGCCTGTCCGGCGGCGCCAACGCCTCCGACGGCTGCATCGTGCTGTCGCTGCTGCGGATGGACCGCGTCCTGGAGATCGACCCGGTCGAACGCATCGCCGTCGTCGAACCGGGCGTCGTCAACGCGGCGCTCTCCCGCGCCGTCGCCGAGCACGGCCTGTGCTATCCGCCGGACCCCTCCAGCTGGGAGCAGTGCACGATCGGCGGCAACATCGGCACCGCGTCCGGCGGGCTGTGCTGCGTCAAGTACGGGGTCACCGCCGAGTACGTGCTCGGCCTGGAGGTCGTCCTGGCCGACGGGCGGCTGCTGAGCACCGGCCGCCGCACCGCGAAGGGCGTCGCCGGCTACGACCTCACCCGGCTTTTTGTGGGCTCCGAAGGCAGCCTGGGCGTGGTGGTCAAGGCGGTGCTCGCGCTGCGCCCCCGGCCGCCGCAGACCCTCGTCCTGGCCGCCGAGTTCCCCTCGGCGCGGGCCGCCGGCGACGCCGTCTGCCGCATCATGGCCGGCGGGCACACCCCGGCCGTACTCGAACTGATGGACCGCACCACGCTGCGGGCCGTCAACGACCTCACCCGCATGGGCCTGCCGGAGACGACCGAGGCACTGCTCCTCGCCGGCTTCGACACCCCCGACCCGGCGGCCGACCTGCGGGCCGTCGCCCGGCTCTGCGAGGCGGCCGGCGCCGTCGAGGTGGTCCCCGCGGAGGACGCCGCCGAGTCCGAACTGCTGATGAAGGCCCGGCGCTCGGCGCTCGTCGCGCTGGAGGCGGTCAAGGGCACCACGATGATCGACGACGTGTGCGTGCCGCGCGGACGGCTCGCCGACATGCTGGAGGGCGTCGCCGCCATCGCCGACCGCCACGGGCTGACCATCGGCGTGTGCGCGCACGCCGGCGACGGCAACACCCACCCCACCGTCTGCTTCGACGCCGCCGATCCCGAGGAGTCCGCCCGGGCCCGCCGCTCCTTCGACGAGATCATGGCGCTCGGCCTCGAACTCGGCGGCACCATCACCGGCGAGCACGGCGTCGGGCTGCTGAAGAAGGAGTGGCTGGCCCGGGAGATCGGCCCGGTCGGGATCGAGCTCCAGCGAGGGGTGAAGGAGGTCTTCGACCCGCTCGGACTGCTCAACCCGGGCAAGCTCTTCTGAGCGGTACGGCGTGGGCGGAGGGCGGCCGGGCCGCCCGGCCGGGGCGGTCACGCGCCCGGCTCGCCGGGGTCGTCCGCCGCCGGCCGGCCGTCGAACGGGAACGGGTCCTCGCCGCCGCCTGCCGGCGCGAGCAGCGCCGCCAGACCCTCGTCGATACCCAGTTCGGACTCCTCGTCACCGGGCGCCAACACCCGCAGCGTGCGCTCCAGCCACGCCGCCAGCGGCACCGAGGGCGCCTCGACCAGCGCCTCACCGTCCGGGGAGGTCAACGCGAGACAGACCACGTTCCGCCCCTTCACCTTCGTCGGCCACACCCGCACGTCGCCGTGCCCGCAGGGCCGGAACACCCCTTCCACCAACAGCTCCCGGGCGAAGGTCCAGTGCACCGGCTGCGGCGTGTCGATGTGGAACGAGACGTGCACGGCGTACGGGTCGCCGGTGCGGTAGGTGAACCTCGCCGGCACTCCGACGCTGCGGTCCCGCGTGACCACCAGCCGCAGTTCCATCTCACGTTCGATGACGGTCTCCATCGTGGGCATCCTCTCTCCCGGTCGTGTCTCGCACAGATGGAGAGAGGACCGGTCGCGGATCATTACGCGGGTTTCGCGGGAATTTCTCGCTCCGCTTTCCGGTGACCGCTCCGAGCCGCCCTGAGCACGGCGAACAGGCCGTCACCACGCCGTGCCGCGCCACGCGGCGCCGCGTGACGGGGCCCCCGGACACGGGAGCCCGGGCGGCCGGAGGAACGGAAGACGCGGTGGGCCGGGCGCCGGGCGGCGGCATTCTGGTAGATGTTGACCCCGCAGCCGTGATGCGCTGGCATCCGGCGAGCGACGCACACCCTGTGGCCAAGTAGATACGGGACCGGACTGATGAGCGCGCCTCCCTCAGGATCTGCCAACGGCAGCACCACCGCGGGTTATTACCCCGATCCGTCCATCCCGGGATATATCCGCTACTGGGACGGTGCGGCCTGGGTCCCGGGGACCAGCCGACCCGCGCCGGCTGCCGGCGAACCCATGCCGGAGCCCCCGCCCGGCGT
>NZ_WMLF01000499.1 GCF_014156695.1 Streptomyces durbertensis
GGGCGGCGGGGGCGACCTCTTCGAGTTCCGCGCGGCCCTTGAACGGCAGGCTGGTCTCCTGGAGCACAAAGCCGTAGAGGTAGCTGTCGATCAGTGAGAAGGCGCTTACGGCTCGGGGGACGGAGAAGCCGGCGGCGCGGAGGGCGCCGAGGACCGCGTTGTGGTGGCGGAGTGTCGCGGGACCGGGGTGGGGGCGGGAGTCCAGGAGGCCCACGGCCCAGGGGTGGTTCAGGAGCACGGTGCGAGCGGAGGTCGTGCGGTGGCGCAGGGCGTTCTGCCAGTCGGGGCCGTGGGGAGGCAGGTCGATCTCGGCGAAGACGGCGTCGACCATGCCGTTCAGGAGGTCGTCCCGTCCGGCGACGTGGTGGTAGAGCGACATCGCTTCGACGCCGAGTCGCCCGGCGACGGCGCGCATGGTGAGCGCGGACGTCGTGCCCTTCTCGTCGGCCACCGCCATCGCCGCGCGGATCACCCGGTCGCGGCTGAGCGGGGTCCGCGCCGTCGTGCGGCCGCGGCGCGGCGGCTTCTGCTCCCCCATGTCGGTTCTCCCCTCCGGGTATCCCTGCGGTTGACCGCCTTACCTCGTAAGGCTACCGTTCCTTACAGTGTAAGGTTCACGGGCGACGGAATGGGAGAGCGTGATGAGGAAGGTCTGTGTTGTCGGGGCTTCGGGGAAACTGGGGCGGTACATGGTCCGGCACGCCCTGGAACGCGGCTACGAGGTGGTCGGCGTGTGCCGGGAGGTCAGCGTGCCCAAGCTGGCCGAGTTCGAGGGACGGATGACCATCGTGCCCGGGGCGACGGACGACCCCGAGGTGATCCGGCGCGCGGTCGCCGACTGCGACGGCGTCCTGACCGTGCTGTGGCCGCGCGGCGTGCGGCAGTACTCGTCGGGCACGGCGCAGGCGGTGCTCGACCACGCGCGGCCGGGCGCCCGGCTGGTGTTCTCCTGCGGGTGGCACATCACGCGGGACGGGCAGGACCGGTACTCGCGGATGTTCCGGATAGGGCTCCGGGCCGCGACCGTGATCACCAAGCTGCTGCGGTTCGCCGAGGTCGACGACCAGGTGGAGGCGTGCCGTCGGGTCTTCGACAGCGAGACCCGGTGGACGGTCGTGCGCGGCAGTTCACTGGAGGAGGGGCCCAGCCAGGGGCTTCCGCTGTGGAGCCGGCACGTGGGCGACCCGGTGCTGGCCAGCGACCTGACCCGCCGCGTGGACTTCGCGCTGTTCATGGTGGAGGCGCTGGCGGACGACTCACTCGTGCGGGAGGCGCCGGCGATCGTCGGCCGGCTCAGCGCGAGCGCCCTCGCCCACGGTCCGAAGGTGTGACGGCGACGGCGGTTCTGCTCAGGCGGTCGGCGCGGCGGTCATCGCGAGGGCGAGGTTGTTGCGGGAGGTGAAGACCGGGCGGAGGCGGGTGGCGCCGTGGGTGGGGTGGTCGAGTGTGACGGCCGGGTAGCGGTCGGTGCGGCGGCGGTCGGGGATGTCGCCGGCGAGGCGGCCGAGGGGGACGGTGTCGCGGCCGGGCCCCGGGCGGTAACGCAGGTCCCACACGGCGTCGCGGGCGGCCGTGCGGTGTTCGAGGGCGGTCGCGTAGCCGAGGGAGAACTCGATACGGGACGGGTCGTCGGCCGCACGCACCGGGATCTCCCATTCCGGGCCCGGGCCGCAGGCCACGACGCGGGCGTCCGGGCCCTGGTCGGCCCCGGCCAGGAGCCGGGCGACGACGGTGACGGCGTGCTCGCCCGCGAGGACCTGCTCGACCTCCGCGTGCGCCGGGCGCAGCCAGGTGCGCAGGCCGAGGTGGCCGTCGGCCGTGGCGTACGGGACCCAGTGGGCGACACGGCCGCCGTCGGTGGCGAGCGGCAGCGTCACCAGCGCGGCGGAGTCGAGCAGGGTGACGGCCACCGGGCGGGCGAAGTCCGCGCGGGCGGGGTTCGGTTGAGTGCGAGGTTCCAGGCGGCAGTCCCAACGGCCCTCGGCGAGTGCGTGGTCAGCTCGGGAGAGGAGTACGCCGTCCGCTCCGTGGTCGGCGATCGGCAGTCGGACCGCGTGGTCCCCGGCGCCGCGTCGCCGGAACACCAGTTCGCTGTCGCGGAGTTCGGTGGCGCTCACGGCGGACGGGTCGAGTAGGACGCGCAGGGAGCCGTCCTCGGTGACCGCGCAGCGCGCGGGCAGCGGCGGCGCCTGCGGGTCGGTACGCCGGGCGGCGTTCCGGCGGCGGACGGCGACGAGTTCCGCGACGGCGGCGACGCCGCGCCCGGTCGTCTCCCCCAGCGCGAACGCCGCGCCGGAGAGGACGTCACGCGCCGCACCGGGCTGCTTGCGGCGGGACGACGGGGCGGGGCGTGCCCGCTTGCCGGTCAGGTCGGTGAGGAAACGGGTCCAGCGGTCGGCGAGGTCGGCCGGGTCGTAGCGGCGACCGGTCGCCAGGGCGGCCTCGCCGAGGCGGCGCCGCTCCTCCGGGTCGTCGACGAGCCGCAGCAGCGCGTCCGCGTAGGCGTCGCTGCCGCCTTCCAGCGGCACCAGCAGGCCGTCGACTCCGGGCGTGACGATCTCGGCGGGGCCGAACGGGCAGTCCGTGGAGACCACCGGCACCCCGCAGCGCATGGCCTCCACCAGCGTCATCCCGAACGACTCGCCGTCGGAGGAGACGGCGGCGATGGCCGCCTTTGCCCACTCCGTCTCGATCGGGGCGTGGGCGCCCATCAGCCGGACGCGGTCGCCCAGGCCGAGCGCGTCGATGCGGCGGCGCAGCCGGCCCTCGGTGCGGCCGCTGCCGTAGATGCGCAGGTCCCACTCCGGGCGGACGGCTGCGACCTTCGCGAACGCCTCGATCAGCCGGTCGTACCGCTTGATGGGGATGAGCCGGCCGACCGCCACCACGGTCCGCGAGTCCGCCCGCACCTGGGGGTGCGGCGGCTGGAGCGGGTCGACGAGCGGCGCGGGCACGGCGTTGGGCAGGCCGACGACCTCGGCGCCGCCGTCCGGCGGCAGGGCCGCCCGCCACTGCCGGGCGTCGGCGTCCGAGACGGTGACGTAGGCGTCGAGGCGGGCGACGGCGGCCAGCATCTCCGCGCGCAGGTCGGGGTTGTGCGAGTCGAGGGTGCGGTGCTCCCAGCCGACGCGCAGCTGGTCGGGCCGGCCGTACTCGGCGAGGTAGCCGACGAGCAGCGGCCGGGTCGCGATGACAACGTCGGCGCGGCAGCGGCGCAGGTGGGCGGCGACACGGTGGTCGGCGAGCCGGCTCGGAGGCACGGCGCTGCCGGCGGGGCCCGGGTCGTGGAACATGGTGCTCGGCCGCCGCCCGTTGGGGTGCGCGTACCGCCACACCCGGTGCCGGGCGTCGATCAGCGGGGTCAGCCGGACGCGGGGGTCGAGCGGGAAGCGCGGGCTGTCGGCGCGCCGGAAGACGCTGACGACCTCCACCTCGTGGTGCTCGCTCAGCGCGGAGGCGAGGTTGGCGACGGCCCGCACGGTCCCGCCGATGCCGTACATGTTGTAGACCAGAAAAGCGATCTTCACCTGCGGCCTCCCGGCGAGGGTGCTCGCGGGGAACGGACACCGCCCACCCGAGGACGGCGGCACACGTTCCCGACACAGAACGGGCGGATCCCCCATGATGCGCGCGCCCGGCCCC
>NZ_WMLF01000005.1 GCF_014156695.1 Streptomyces durbertensis
CGTCCGCGCAGCTCACGAGGGGACTGCGCGGGCGGCACCGGGCCGTAGCCCGAACGGCTGAGCCGTCGTCCGCCCAGGCGGCCCGAGGCGACCCCGAGCGGCCCCGCGTCACCTCGGACGGACGAAGCCGCGCTCGTAGGCGGCGATGACGGCCTGGGTGCGGTCGCGAGCCCGCAACTTCGCCAGCAGCCCGGCCACATGGGTCTTCACCGTCTCCGCGCCCACCGACAGCCGATCGGCGATCTCCGAGTTGTTCAGCCCGCGGGCCATCAGGCGAAGTACCTCGCGCTCCCGTTCGGTGAGTCTGGCGATGACCGGGTCCGCGCCGGCGGGCGGTCGGACGTGCCGTGCGGCCAGGTCACGCACCGCCGCGGGGAAGAGCAGACTGTCGCCTCTGGCCACCAGCCGCACCGCGCCCACCAGTTCCTCCGGCGAGGCCCGCTTGAGCAGGAACCCGGCGGCCCCCGCGCGGAGCGCCTCGAACACGTAGGAGTCGTGTTCGAAGGTGGTCACCACCAGGACGCGGGGCGGTTCCTCCATGGTGGCCAGCACCTGCTCGGTGGCCCGGATGCCGTTGATCTCGGGCATGCGGACGTCCATCAGCACGACGTCGGGCCGCTTCTCGCGCACCACGGCGACCGCCTCGGCGCCCGTCGTCGCCTCACCGACGACCCTGATATCGGGTTCGCAGCCCAGGATGGCCGCCAGCGCGTCCCGTATCAGGCACTCGTCGTCGGCGAGCACCACCCGGATGGCGGTCCCCTCCCGCGCGCCCATCAGGTGTCTCCGACGGGCAGGCGGGCGTGCACGCGCCAGCCGCCGTCACGGGGACCGGCGCTCACCGAGCCGCCCAGCAGCGCGGCCCGCTCGGCCATTCCGGTGAGCCCTCGGCCCCCGCCGCCGGGACCGGCCTGCCGGCCCTCGGGCGGCGGCTCGTTCTCCACCACGATCGTCAACTCCTTCCTGTGAACCGTCAGGTCGAGCCGGACCGCCACCGGCCCGGCGGGTCTCAGGACGTTGGTCAGCGCCTCCTGGACGATGCGGTACGCCTCGCGGGACACCGCCGCCGGCAGGTCCTCCAAGCCGCTGGACCGGGTCTCCCGCACGGTGGCGCCCGCCGACCGTGTGGTGCTCACCAGGGCGTCGAGCCCGGTCAGCGTCGGCGCGGCCGAGATGGGGTCGGCGGCCGCATCGCTGCGCTCGTCCTCGCGGAGGGCGCCCAGGACGGCGTCCAGTTCGCCGACCGCCCTTCTGGCCGTCTCCTCGATGGCGACCAGGGCACGACGCGTGAACTCCCGGTCCCGGTCGAGCAACCGCCCCGCGGCCGCCGCCTGGAGCGTGACCGCGCTGAGCGCGTGGCCCACCGAGTCGTGCAGATCCCGGGCCAGGCGGTTTCCGGCCGCCAGGCGCTCGGCTCGCCGCTCGGCGGCGGCCAGCCGGTCGGCCGGCGTCGGTCCGAGCAGCCGGGCCGCGAGATGGGCCGACACCCGGCCGGCGTAGAGCGCGGCGGCGACCAGCAGCAACAGCAGCAGGATCCCGGCTACCGGTGCCAACAGGGCAGGAGCCGAGTGGAACTCCCGTGCCCACCACCACCGCTCGCCGGAGCCGTCCGCCGAGAACGGGAGCGCGATCAGCAGCACCGCGGCGGGCGGTATCGCCAGCGTGCCGCCGGCCACCAGGGCTCCGGCGCCGGTGTGCAGCGCCAACCAGCAGGCCGTCCGTCGACGCGCCGCCCACGATCGTGCCGGGGAAGCCTCCAGCCTCGCGGCCGTCACGCCGGCGAGCACCTGCGCCGCGTGGGCGCACAGCGGCCGGGCCACCGGGAAGAGCCCGGCGGGTGCGGTGAGCACCACTGCCAGGGCGTAGGCGGTGAACTGGGCGCCGGGCCGGAACAGCACGCCGTTCCCCTGTGATCCGCCCCACACCGCCAGCAGCACTTCGGCGAGGAGGAAGCCGGGCATCAGCAGCGCGCCCCCGAGCAGCAGATGGACCCAGCGGCGGAGCGCCGTGTCCGCGCTCACCCTCTTGTACCACCCGAGGAGGAGACGGTGCGCGGGCGGCCGGGGCGGCTCAGCAGACGGCTGAGGGAGAGGCCCATGCCGAGCAGGAGAAGGCCGGAGATCACCTGCGCAGAATAGGCCAGCCACTCCGCCGGAGTGCTCGTGTGCTCGTCGGCCCCCGTGTGGAACACTCCGGACACGGACATCACGAACCACCACAGCCCCCACGCGGCGAGCACCGCGCCGCCGGCCCAGCCGGTGGTGAGGGCGACGGCCAGCCGGGTCCCCGGACGCCGGCGGAAGACCAGCCAGAGCACGGCGAGCACCGCACCCGCGGCCGCGGCGGCGTGCACGCCCTCCATCATCCGTAGGACAAGCCCGGACCGACCTGCCAGCGCCCACCACAGGTGGAGCACGCCCGCCGTCGCCGCGGCGACCACCGCGACCACGGCCGACCCGGATATCAGCCGGCCTGCCGGCGCGGCGGGCAGATCGGCCACCCGCCCCCGCAGCAGATGCCCCCAGCGCTGCCGGAAGTACGGCACGAACAGCGCCCCCAGAGCCAACGCCTGGACGGTGAAACCGCCGTAGACCACCGGGGCCACCCAGCTGTCGAGGAAGGGCGGCGCCGCCTGCTCGCCGGTCGCCGGGCCCGGGGTCAGGCCGCCGAGCACCGTCACCAGCGGTACGACCAGCACAAGCGGGGTGAGCAGGCCGGTGGCGGCCCACAGCGGCACCAGCAGGAGCCATCCCGGCAGCCGCTGCCCGAAGGGCAGCACCAGGGCGAGCGCCAGCACGACCACGCAGACGTCGAGCGCCAGGGTGACGGCGTTCAGCACGTGGAGCGTCGTCGTGCCGTCGGTGAGGACGCTGCCCTCCGGTATGCCGACACGACTGCCCGACAACCAGGCCGCCTTGAGCAGCAGGTAGGGAACACACGCCAGGACGGCCACAGCGCACAGCGCCACACGCACCCTGCCGACGCCTTCCGCCGGCCGGGCCGTCCTGCCGGAAGCCGTCCTGCCGGGCCGGCCGGAAGTCGTCTCGCCGGAAGTCGCCTGGCGGGAGGTCGCCTGGCGGGAGGTCGCCTGGCGGGTAGTTGTCCTGCTGGAAGTCGTCTCGCCGGAGGTTGTCTCGCCGGAGGTTGTCATGCCGTAAGCGTCCCGCGTCGAGGGCTGCGGCCGCGTCCTACGTCGCGACGATCCGCCTCCCCCGCGTGGGGGAGCGTGCCGGGCACCGCGCAGGACAGGCGGAAGACGGCGGAAACTCGCCCATCCGTGCGGTCGGTCGGGAAGGAGAGTGGTCACAGGGGTGTCGTAGCGCCACAGCGGGCGCCTAACATCCCAAGCTCGATTCGCCCGGTGCTCCCGTACCCGGCGTCCGCCAACCGTGAGGACGGTAGATGTCTGAACAGCGCCCCGAGTTGACCCGGACCGACCCCGACGACATCAGCTCCAACCCCTCCGACAACCGTCCGTTCGCCCGGGTGCTGGCCTCCCGGCTGTCCCGGCGCGGCGCGTTGCGCGGCGGGACGGTCGCCGCGGCCGGCTTCCTGCTGCTCGGCGGGCCCGTGAACGGCACCGCCGCCGCACGTCCGGTCGCGGCCCCGCCGGCCGGCTCCGGCCGGCACGGCGGCGGCCGTACGCGCGACCTGCTCGGCTTCCGGCAGGTCGACACGCACGACGAGGACGTGCTGACCGTGCCCGAGGGCTACCGCACGCAGGTGCTCATCCCGTGGGGCACGCCCCTCCAGCCGGACGGCCCGCGCTGGCGGAAGGACGCCTCCAACAGCGCCGCCGACCAGGCGCGGCAGCTCGGCATGAACCACGACGGGATGCACTTCTTCCCGCTGGGCAAGGGCCGCCACGCCTCCTCCCGCCGGGGTCTGCTGGTCCTGAACCACGAGTACGTCGACCAGCAGCTGCTCTTCCCCGACGGCGACGAGGACATGACGCCGGAGAAGGTCGCCAAGGCGCTCGCGGCGCACGGCGTGAGCATCGTGGAGATCGAGCGGGGCGACGACGGCCGCTGGCACACCGTCCGGTCGCGGATGGCCCGCAAGGTGACCGGCGCGACCCCGGTGACCTTCTCCGGTCCGGTGGCCGAGCAGCATCCCGAACTGCGGGCGCGGAACCGGCCGATGGGCACGCTGAACAACTGCTCGATGGGGGTCACCCCCTGGGGCACCTATCTGACCTGCGAGGAGAACTTCAACTCCTACTTCGGCACCGAGGACCCCGACTGGCGGCCGAACGCGGCCGAGCGGCGCTACGGCATCAACAGGGACGGCTTCGGCTACGGCTGGCACCGGGCCTCCGAGCGCTTTGACATCGCGGTGAACCCCAAGGAGGCGAACCGGTTCGGCTGGGTCGTCGAGATCGACCCGAAGGACCCGGCGGCGGTCCCGGTCAAGCGCACCGCGCTCGGCCGGATCAAGCACGAGGGCTGCGTGACCACCGTCTCCCGGGGGCGGATCGTCGGCTACACCGGCGACGACCAGGACGGCGACTACGTCTACAAGTTCGTCGGCGACCGGCCCTGGCGCGACCACCTCGACAAGGGCCGCAGCCCGCTCGACCACGGCACCCTGTACGTCGCCCGGTTCGACGACGACGGCACCGGCACCTGGCTGCCGCTCGTCTTCGGCCGGGGGCCGCTGACCCGCCGCAACGGCTGGCGCGACCAGGCCGACGTACTGCTGCGCACCCGGATGGCCGCCGACGCGCTGGGCGCCACCCCGATGGACCGCCCCGAGTGGCTGGCCGTCCACCCGAAGAGCCGCGACGTCTACGTCTCCCTGACCAACGGCAGCGGCCGGGGCGGCGCGGTCACGCCTCGGCAGCCCAACCCGTACGGGCACATCGTCCGCTGGCGTGAGCACGGCGGCGACAACACCGCGACCCGCTTCGCGTGGGAGGTCTTCGTCCTGGCCGGCGACCCGGCGCACGACGAGAGGGTGGAGCTCGGGGACAACATGTTCGGCTCGCCGGACGGGCTGTGGTTCGACCCCGACGGCCGGCTGTGGATCCAGACGGACATCTCCAACTCCTCGCAGAACCTCCCCGAGAAGGGTTACGGCAACATCGGCAACAACGCCATGCTCGCCGCCGACCCGGACACCGGGGAGATCCGCCGGTTCCTCGTCGGCCCGCGCGGCTGCGAGATCACCGGCGTCGTGACCACACCCGACCAGCGCACGATGTTCGTCAACGTGCAGCATCCGGGGGAGGAGACACCGGCGTGGGGGAGTCCGACACCGGAGAACCCGCGCGCGGTGAGCAACTGGCCCGACCACGATCCGGAAGGGCGGCCGCGCTCGGCCACGGTGGTCGTCTGGCGGGAGGACGGCGGGAAGGTCGGCGCCCCCTGACGCGGGTGCCCGCCGCCCTGCCCCGGGCTTCGGCCCGACTGTTCGACGCGGCTCGAAACGGCTCCTGACGTGCGGTCATAAGGCGCGCTTTGCGGCGCGGCAACACCGGCGGCAATGGACAGCGGCCGTCCGGCGGCGCACAGTGACCGCATGCTGAGCGTGACAGAAGCCGAGTTCGAGTGCCGGACCGCCTACCTCAACACCGCGACCCACGGGCTGCTGCCCGCCCGCGCCGCGCGGGCGCTCACCCGGGCCGTGGGGGAGATGACCGACGGACGGCTGGACATGAACCGCTGGTTCGAACGGATCGAGGCGGCCCGGTCGTCCTTCGCGAGGATCGCCGGGGTGCCGGCCGGCCGGGTGGCCACCGGCACGTCGGTCGCCGTGCACGTCGGCCTGGTGGCGGGTTCGCTGCCGGCCGGCGCCACGGTGCTGGTGGCGGAGAACGAGTTCGCCTCGGTGGTGAACCCGTTTGTCACCCGAGGCGACCTGCGGCTGCGGACGGTGCCGTTGGAGCGGCTGCCGGAGGCGGTCGACGCGGGCACCGACCTGGTGGCGGTGAGCGCGGTGCAGTCGCTGGACGGGCGGGTGGCCGACCTCGACGGGCTGGCGGCCGCCGCCCGCGACCACGGCTGCCGCACGCTTGTCGACGCCACCCAGTCCGCCGGCTGGCTGCCGCTGGACCACGGCGCGTTCGACTACACGGTCTGCGGCGCCTACAAATGGCTGATGTGTCCGCGTGGGGTCTCGTTCCTCACCGTTCCCGAGGACGGCGGCGGGCTGCGTGCCCTGCACGCCGGGTGGGCCTCCGGCGAGCAGCCGTGGGAGAGCACCTACGGCCCGGTGCGGGAGCCGGCCCGTTCGGCGCGGCGCTTCGACGAGCCGGCGCCGTTCCTGCCCTATCTGGCCGCCGCCGAGTCGCTGGCGCTGGTGGAGGAGGCGGGGCCGGCGGCGATCGGCGCGCACGACCGGGCGCTGGCCGACCGGTTCCGTGCCGGCCTGGCCTCGCTGGGACTGTCGCCTGTCCCCGCGGAGGGCGCGATCGTCTCGCTGCCGGGGGCGGGGGAGGCGGGCGCCAAGCTGGCGGCACGGGCCGGCGCCGAGGTCTCGGTGCGGGCCGGCAACCTCAGGGCCGCCTTCCACCTCTACAACACGGCGGACGAGGTGGACCGGCTGCTGGAGGCGCTCAGCGCGCTGCCCTCCGACGGCTGACCCGCCGCGACCCGCGCCTCCGAAGAGGCGCGGGTCGCGCCGGGACCGCCGCCGGGGCCGGTCAGCCCACCGGGGTGAAGTCGCGGGCCCCGATGTAGTCGGGCCGCGGCACCGGGGCGGCGAACGGCTCGACCGCGGTGTTCTCCACGCTGTTGAACACGATGAAGACGTTGCTGCGCGGGTACGGCGTGATGTTGTCACCCGAGCCGTGCATGCAGTTGCAGTCGAACCAGGTGGCCGAACCGGGCTTGCCGGTGAACAGCCGGATGCCGTGCTGGTCCGCGAACCGGGTCAGCATCTCGTCCGAGGGCGTGCCCGCGTCCTGCATCTGGAGCGAACGCTTGTAGTTGTCCTTCGGCGTCTCGCCGGAGCAGCCGAGGAACGTCCGGTGCGAACCCGGCATGATCATGAGCCCGCCGTTGGTGGCGAAGTTCTCGGTCAGCGCGATGGAGACCGAGACGGTCCGCATCCTGGGCAGCCCGTCCTCCGCGTGCCAGGTCTCGAAGTCGGAGTGCCAGTAGAAGCCGCTCGCGCCGAAACCGGGCTTGACGTTGATCCGGGACTGGTGGACGTAGACGTCCGAGCCGAGGATCTGGCGCGCCCGGCCGACGACCCGCGGGTCGCGGACGAGATCGGCGAAGACCCGGCTCAGCTTGTGCACCTCGAACACGGACCGGATCTCCTGGGACTTCGGCTCCACGATGGAGCGGTCGTCCCGCCGGATCCGCGGGTCCGAGATGAGCCTTTCCAGTTCCGCGCGGTAGGCCAGCACCTCTTCCGGGGTGATGAGCTGGTCGATCGCGAGGAACCCGTCCCGCTCGTAGTCCGCCAGGTCCCGGGCCTCGATCGGCCCGGGAGCACCCGGTTCGGACCACACCACCGGATCCTTCCGCTCGGTCACCTGCTCGGTGGTGCCGCGCGTGGGATAGAGATCGGTGGTGCGTTCGGGTGCGGTGGTCATGACGACCTTCCTCTCCTCTCGTACGTTCCTTTTCTCTTCTCGTCACAGTGGCCTGTCCGACGGCGGCCCGCGACCTGAGGTCAGTCGTCCTCGGTCAGCAGCGGGTACACGCCGTTCTTGTCGTGGTCCTCACGGCCGGTGACCGGCGGGTTGAACACGCACACGACGCGGAAGTCGGTCTTGGGCCGCAGGGTGTGCTTCTCGTGCCCGTCCAGCAGGTACATCGTGCCGGGGCTGATCCAGTGGGTCTCGCCCGTCTCGTCGTTGGTCAGCTCGGCCTCGCCCTCGACGCAGAGCACCGCCTCGACGTGGTTCGCGTACCACATCGACGTCTCGGTGCCGGCGTACAGCACGGTCTCGTGCAGGGAGAAGCCCACCTTCTCCTTGGCCAGGATCAGGCGCTTGCTGCGCCAGGTGCCGGACGCGGACCGGACGTCCCGGTCGGTGTCCTCGATCTCCTGAAGCGAACGGACGATCACGGTGAGTGCCTTTCCGGGGGTGGAACTGGTGGTATGGGTTGGTTGGTGTGTCCGGGCTCATGCCCAGGTCGGCCGGTCGCAATGCCGGCCCAGCCGGTCCAGCCGGTCCACGGCCCAAAGGCCGCAGCCCGCCCCTGGCGGGGCGGGCCTCGGGCCGGTGCGGGCCGGTCCGGGTGCGCGAAGCCGGTCAGACGGTCTCGCGGACCGCCCTGGCGAGGATCCGCAGGCCCTCGTCCAGCTCGTCGGGGCTGATGGTCAGCGCCGGCAGCAGCTTGACGACCTCGCTCTCCGGCCCGGAGGTCTCGATCAGCAGGCCCAGCTCGAAGGCGCGTTTGGCGATCTGCGAGGCGGTGGGCTTGTCGCGCATCTCCAGGCCCCACACCAGGCCCCGGCCGCGGTACTCGACCACGGCGTCCGGGTGCTCCTTGGTGATGGCCTTGAGCGTGGCCTCGACCTGCTCACCACGGCTGATGGTCTGCTTCTCCATCTGGTCGTCGGTCCAGTAGGCCTCCAGCGCGGCGGTGGCGGTGACAAACGCCGGGTTGTTGCCGCGGAAGGTGCCGTTGTGCTCGCCGGGCTCCCAGATGTCCAGCTCGGGCTTGAACAGCGTGAGCGACATCGGCAGGCCGTAGCCGCTGATCGACTTGGAGACCGTGACGATGTCGGGGACGATGCCGGCCTCCTCGAAGGAGAAGAACGCGCCGGTGCGGCCGCAGCCCATCTGGATGTCGTCGACGATGAGCAGCATGTCGTGGCGGCGGCACAGGTCGGCCAGCGCGCGCAGCCACTCCGCGCGGGCGACGTTGATGCCGCCCTCGCCCTGCACGGTCTCGACGATGACGGCCGCCGGCTGGTTCAGGCCCGAACCGGCGTCCTCCAGCAGCCGCTCGAACCAGATGAAGTCCGGCGTGCGGCCGCCGAGGTAGTCGTCGAACGGCATCGGCGTGCCGTGGACCAGCGGGATGCCGGCGCCGGCGCGCTTGAAGGCGTTGCCGGTGACGGCGAGCGAGCCGAGCGACATGCCGTGGAAGGCGTTGGTGAAGGAGACGATCGACTCCCGGCCCTTGACCTTGCGGGCCAGCTTCAGCGCCGCCTCCACCGCGTTGGTGCCGGTCGGGCCGGGGAACATGACCTTGTACGGCAGGTCGCGGGGGCGCAGCACGACGTTCTGGAACGTCTCCAGGAACGCCCGCTTGGCGACCGTCGACATGTCCAGTCCGTGGGTGACGCCGTCCCGTTCCAGGTAGTCGAGCAGGGCGCGTTTGAGCACCGGGTTGTTGTGCCCGTAGTTGAGCGATCCGGCGCCGGCGAAGAAGTCGAGGTAGGTGTGCCCGTCCTCGTCGTACATCTGGCTGCCCTGGGCGCGGTCGAAGATCGTCGGCCAGGCGCGGCAGTAGCCGCGGACCTCCGACTCGAGGGTCTCGAAGACGCTCAGGTCAGGCTGGGTGATGGTCACGGGAAGCTCCTGGGAGTTCGTGGGGAGTGAAGTCTGGGAAGTCGTGGGCGCGCCGGCGTGGGGAGCCCGCGCGCCGGGCGTGGGCGGCTCGGCGGGGTCAGGTGCCGGGTGGCGGTATGGGGCCGATCCGGTACAGGACCTCGGGCTCGTGCCCGTCGCCCGGGAAGGTCGGGCCGTCGAACAGCACCTCGCGCTCCACGTCGGCGCCGTGACGTTCCGCGAACGAGGTGAACAGCCGGTTGGACGGCACGTTGTCGGGGGTGACGGTGGTCTCCACGCGCGCCACGCCCTGCTCCCGGGCGACGCGCGACACCAGGCCGTCCAGCATCGCGGCGGCCAGTCCACGGCCGCGCTGCGAGTGGTCGACGGCGACCTGCCACACGAGCAGGGTGTCCTCCCGCTCGGGGCGTACGTACCCGGTGATGAAGCCGACCGGCTCACCCTCGCCGTCGCGGGCCACGACCGACGTCGCCGCGAAGTCCCGGCACCACAGCAGGTAGCTGTAGGACGAGTTGAGGTCGAGGACACGCGAATCGCGGGCGATGCGCCAGATCGCGGCGCCGTCGTCGACGCCCGGGGTGTCGAGCCTCAGTCCTTCCGGCATTTCGAGAACGTCCGTGCTGGCACTTGCAACTTCTGCTTGTGCGGGGGTCATGGGAATTCAATTTACCGAGGAGAATCTGAAAATGCATCGCCGGAAGGGGTTACGTGAGGCGCCCTGATGTGTTATCGCGCGCGGACGCGCAGGCGTCCGCGCGCGGCGGTCATACGTCGGGTTTGCCCTGGATATATTGGGCATACCGGGCGCCGAGTGGAGCTGGTCACAGATGCGTAACGCTCCGGGAACGTGCTTGAATTGTGGTGGCGCACGTCGCAAAAACGGTGCGTTTGAGCTTGGAAAAACCGGGAAGAAGAATACGGGGACCTGCACGCAAAAAGGGGGCTCGCGCAAACCGCGGGAAGATGCGCGGTGAATATGCGCGAAGGTTCAATCAAAAGGGTGTCTCGCATGGCGTGAGAATGCGTCGCTCCCCGTGCACGCCGCCGCTGTTCCGCGGCCGGGGGCGCTCCTCGTAGAGTGCGGGCATGACCGAGAGCGCGGTGCTGCACATCAGGGGCCGGATCCTCGTGGGACCACAGGACGTGCGGGACGAGCTGTGGGCGGTGGACGGCCGGATCACCTTCGAGAGGCCGAGCGGCGCGGGGGAGGCCACCACGCTGACCGGCTGGGCGCTGCCGGGCCTGGTGGACGCCCACTGCCACGTCGGCCTCGACGCCCACGGCGCGGTCGACGCGCCGACCAGCGAGAAGCAGGCCCTCACCGACCGGGACGCCGGCACCCTGCTCATCCGGGACGCCGGGTCGGCCGCCGACACCCGCTGGATCGACGACCGCGAGGACCTGCCGAAGATCATCCGGGCCGGCCGGCACATCGCGCGCACCCGCCGCTACATCCGCAACTACGCGCACGAGATCGAGCCCGGCGACCTCGCCGCCTACGTCCGGCGCGAGGCCCGGCGCGGCGACGGCTGGGTCAAGATCGTCGGCGACTGGATCGACCGGGAGGCCGGGGACCTGAGCGCCTGCTGGCCGCGCTGGGCGCTGGAGGAGGCCATCGGGGCGGCGCACGCCGAGGGCGCCAGGATGACCGCCCACTGCTTCGCCGAGGACTCCCTGTCCGACCTCGTCGAGGCCGGCATCGACTGCGTCGAGCACGCCACCGGGCTGACCGAGGAGACCATCCCGCTCTTCGCCGAGCGGGGCGTGGCCATCGTGCCCACACTGGTCAACATCAACACCTTCCCGGGGCTGGCGGACGGCGGCGAGGCGAGGTTCCCCCGCTGGTCGGCGCACATGCGGCGGCTGCACCGCCGCCGGTACGACACCGTGCGGTCCGCCTACGACGCCGGCATCCCGGTGTTCGTCGGCACGGACGCCGGCGGTTCGCTGGCGCACGGCCTGGTCGCCGAGGAGGTCGCCGAACTGGTGCGCGCCGGCATCCCGCCGCTGGACGCGCTGTCCGCGACCACCTGGGGTGCCCGCGCCTGGCTCGGTCGCCCCGGCCTGGAGGAGGGCGCGCCGGCCGACCTGGTGCTCTACGAGGCCGACCCGCGTCTGGACGTGCGGGTGCTGGCGGCCCCGCGACGGGTGGTGCTCCGGGGACGCGTCGTCGGCTAGGTGACGCCAGATGGCGGGGGAGCACGGGGATTCGAGCGGACGTGCGGAAACCTCCCGTACGGGTGAAAGCCCGGCGGAGGACTGACGGCACGCCGCCTCCGCGTCAACGATGACGGGGTCCCGGTCACCGGCGCGTGTGATGTCCCCGACGCGACGCGCCCGTGGCGCTACGTACCTTCTGGGGGTTTCCCAACCGTGTCCAAGTCCGTACCCAGCCTGCTCGCCGCCTGCTCCCTGGTCGTCCTCGCCGCAGTCCCCGCGGCCGCGACCGAGAAGCCCGACCCCGGCCACGCGAGCGCGTCCGTCCTGCGCACCACCCTGGACGTCGGGTTGCTCAAGAAGTCCGTGCACGTGCCGCTGACCACCACGCTCAACGCCGTGCAGGCGCCGGGGGAGGGCACCGACCGCGCCGAGCAGACGGCGCTCACCGCCGAGCTCGACGGCGTCGACCGCGGGCGCCCGTTCACCGTGCTGCGCGCCGACGTGGCCCGCGCCACCGCCGACGTGACCGAGGAGGCCGCCCGGGCGGACGTGGAGCTGGCGAAGGCCCGGCTGCACGTGCCGGGCCTGCCGCTGCTGTCCGTCGTGGAGGCGGACGCCGTCCGGGCCAAGGCCGTCTGCGAGGCCGGCTCCCAGCCCACCGCCGAGGCGAACGTGCTCGGCTCGGTCAAGGTGCTCGGCCAGCGCACCCGGCTCACCGCGGGCGGCCCCACGCACGTCAAGGTGCCCGGCGTCGGTGAGGTGAAGCTGGAACTGTCGGCCACCGAGACCACCTCCCGCACGGCCGCCGCCAGCGCCCTGCGGCTGTCGATCTCCGTGAACCCGCTCGACCTCGGGGTCGCCGAGGTCGACGGCAAGGTCACGCTCGCCGAGGTCAGCTGCCGTACCCCGCGCAAGGCCGAGGAGGTCACCACGCAGACCGTGCCGCAGACGCCCGAGGCGCCCGAACCGACCACCGAGCAGGTGACCGCGCCCGAACCGCAGGGCGGCAAGGAGCCCGTCAAGCCGGCGGCCGAGACCCCGGACCTCGCCGCGACCGGCGGCGACTCACGCACCCCCTACCTGCTGGGCGGCGGGCTCGCGCTGTTCGCGGTGGGCGGCGGCCTGGTCCTCGCCCGCCGTCGCCGCAGCACGAGCTGAGGCGGCGCAGTCAGAGCACGCGCCGTCAGAGGCAGCGCCGACCGGGGGTGACTCGGTCGGCGGTGCGGCGCGCGGCACCCCGGCCCGGGTCAGCGCGTCGGCCAGGGCGTCGGTGGTCCGCCGGTCGCGTACGGCCAGCCGCAGCCACGGCGGGCCGAGCCCCGGGAAGGTGTCGCCGCGCCGCACCGCGAAGCCCAGCTCCCGCAGCCGCTCCCGCAGCCCGGCGGCCTCCGGGTGGCGCACCAGCACAAACGAGGAGGCGGCCGCCGCCCGTGCCGGCCGAAGCCCGTCGAACTCGGCCAGCCGTGCCAGCAGGTACGCGCGGTCGGCGGCGGTGCGGTGCGCCACTTCCTCGGCCTCCGCGAGCGCCGCCGGGGCGCTGCACGCCTCGGCGGCGACCAGCGCGGGCGAGGAGACCGGCCACAGCGGCTGCCGGGCGGCGAGCAGCGAGACGGTGTCCGGATCGGAGAGCAGGTAGCCGATCCGCAGCCCGGCCAGCCCCCAGGTCTTGGTGAGGCTGCGCAGCACGACCGTACGGCCGGGCAGCGCCTCCACCCGCGACGCCAGTGACTCCGTCTCGCCGGGCACGGTGTCCATGAACGCCTCGTCCACCACCAGGGTCCGGCCCGGCGCGGCCAGCGCGGCCAGCGTCGCGACCGGGTGCAGCACCGAGGTGGGGTTGGTCGGGTTGCCGACCACGACGAGGTCCGCGTCGGCGGGCACGGCCCCGGGGTCCAGCCGGAAGCCGTCCTCCTCGGTCAGCAGCACGCGGCGCACCCGGTGCCCGGCGTCCCGCAGCGCCGCCTCCGGCTCGGTGAACTGCGGGTGCACCACCACCGGGCGGCTGACGTCCAGGCCCCGGGCGAGCAGCACGAACGCCTCGGCCGCGCCCGCCGTCAGCAGCACCCGGTCCGGCTCCAGGCCGTGCCGCCGGGCCACCGCGCGGCGGGCGGCACGGTCGTCGGGGTAGGCGGCCAGCGAGTCCAGCGAGGCGGCCAGCAGCTCCCGCAGCCAGTGGGGCGGGGTGCCGGTGCGCACGTTCACCGCGAGATCGACGAGGGCGGCGCCCTCGTCCCGTACCTCCGCGTCGCCGTGGTGCCGCAGCCCGCCCGCGTCGGTCGTCTCGGCCTCCATCAGCGCGTCCGCCCCGGCTCGGCGGGCCCGGCGAGCGCGCACGTCGCCATCGCCGGCTGCCCGTCCGGGGGCGACGACCTGCGTTTGGGCACCAGCAGCCGGGCGCCGTGCCCCGCGCCGAGCAGCGCGGCGGCCTCGGCCACACTCGGCGTGCCCAGCCGCTCCCTGGCCATACCGGACGGATGCGGCACGTCCACCCCGGCCAGCTCCGCCGCCGGGTGGCAGCGCAGCGGTACACCGAGTTCCGCCGCGGCGGCCAGCAGCGCCGGCTCCCGTCCGCGCACGTCCACCGTGGCCAGCGCCGTCACCCGGTCCGGGTCGACCCCGGCCGCCGCGAGCACCTCGGCGACCAGCGTCGACACCTCGGCGCCCGCCACGCCCCGGCAGGCGCCCACGCCCACCACAAAGCCGCTCATCGGCCACCCCTCCCTTCGAGGCAGGCGGCGACCAGACGGCGGGGCAGCTCCGGCTCGGCCGCCCAGTGCACATGCAGGTAGGAGGCGTGCACCCGGCCGGTGGCAAAGCCCTCGGTGCGGCGCTCGGGCCGCACCACACCCCAGGCCGGTGCCGTTCCGGCCGGCGGGTCGACCGCCGTGCGGTGGAACTCGTGGCCGCGCACCCGGGTGCCGGCGGCGGCCAGCACGTTGTCCGCCACCGCCACCGCCTCCCGGTAGCCGAGCGTGAGCCGGTCGGTCATCCGGGCCCGGGCGTCCAGCAGCCCGCACATCGGGCTGCCGTCCAGCTCCCGGCACAGGTACAGCAGGCCGGCGCACTCGGCCACCACCGGGCCCTCGAACGCCGCGACCGCCGCCCGCAGCGGCTCGTTCGCCGACAGCTCCGCCGCGTACACCTCGGGGAAGCCGCCGCCGACGACCAGCGCCCGCGCGCCCTCCGGCAGCCGCTCGTCCCGCAGCGGGTCGAAGGAGACGACCCGGGCGCCGGCGCCCGCCAGCAGTTCGGCGTGCTCGGCGTAGGAGAAGGTGAACGCCGGGCCTCCGGCCACCGCCACCACCGGTTCGCCGCCGGCGACCGGGCCCTCGCCCTCCGGGCTCCACGGCTCGTCGGGCAGCGGCGGCGCGCTGTGCGCGAGCGCCAGCAGCGCGGTCAGGTCCACGCTCTCCCGGACCTGCGCGGCCATCGCCCGCACCGCCTCGACGGCCTCCGCGTGCCGCTCGGCCGCCGGCACCAGCCCCAGGTGGCGGGAGGGCGTGCGGACCTGCCGGGAGCGGTGCAGCGCCCCGAGCACCGGCACGCCCACGATCTCCAGCGCCTCCCGCAGCAGCTCCTCGTGGCGCGGCGAACCCACCTTGTTGAGGATGACGCCCGCCAGCCGCACCTCCGGGTCGAAGGTGGCGAAGCCGTGCACCAGCGCGGCCACCGACCGGGACTGCGACGAGCCGTCCACCACCAGCACCACCGGCGCCCGCAACAGCTTCGCGACCTGCGCGGTCGAGGCCAGCTCGCCCTGCCCGGCGGCGCCGTCGTACAGGCCCATCACACCCTCGACGACGGCCAGGTCGGCGCCGGCCGCGCCGTGCAGGAACAGCGGGGCGACCCGCTCGGGCCCGCACAGATAGGCGTCCAGGTTGCGGCCGGGGCGCGGTGGCCGGCCCGGCCTGCCTTCGAGGGAGACGGCCAGCGTGTGGTAGCCGGGATCGATGTAGTCGGGGCCCACCTTGTGCGGGGAGACGTCGAGGCCGGACTCGGTGAGGGCGGCCATCAGCCCGGTGGCGACGGTTGTCTTGCCGCTCCCCGAGGAGGGCGCCGCGATGACCAGTCGCGGCATCCGGGAGGTCGTGCTCACCTGGTCCTCACCACTCGATCCCCCGCTGGCCCTTCTGGCCCGCGTCCATGGGGTGCTTGACCTTGCCCATCTCGGTGACCAGGTCGGCCGCGTCGATCAGCTCCCGTGGCGCGTTCCGCCCGGTGATCACCACGTGCTGGGTGCCGGGACGGGTGCGCAGCACCTCGACGACCTCGGCGGTGTCCACCCAGCCCCAGTGCATCGGGTACGCGAACTCGTCCAGCACGTACAGCCGGTACGTCTCCGCCGCCAGGTCCCTCTTGACCTGCTCCCAGCCCTCGCGGGCGGCGTCCTCGGAGGTGGAGATGTCCCGCTGGACCCACGACCAGCCCTCGCCCATCTTGTGCCAGGCGACCGTGCCGCCCTCGCCGCTGGCGCCCAGCACCCGCAGCGCGCGCTCCTCGCCGACCTTCCACTTGGCCGACTTCACGAACTGGAACACCCCGATCGGCCAGCCCTGGTTCCAGGCCCGCAGCGCCAGCCCGAACGCGGCCGTCGACTTCCCCTTGCCGGTACCGGTGTGCACGGCGACCAGCGGCCGGTTGCGGCGCTGTCGTGTGGTGAGTCCGTCCTCGGGAACGACACTCGGCTGACCCTTCGGCACTACGCTGCCCTCCGTACGTCCTTGACCAGCGCGGACACCGCGTCCGCGCGAAGCTCCGCCAACGTCACCGCGGGGCCCTGGAGGTCCCCGGCCAGCTCGCCGGCCAGGCCGAGCCGCACCGGGCCCGTCTCGCAGTCCACGACCACGCTGGCGATCCCGTCGCCGGCCAGCAGCCGGGCGGCGTGGCGGGCCCGGACGACGGGCTCGGGGCCGCCGGTGGCCCGCCCGTCGGTGACCGCCACCAGCAGCGGCCGGCGCGCCGGGTCGCGCAGCCGCTCGATCCGCAGCACCTCCCGGGCCCGGAGCAACCCGGCCGCCAGCGGGGTGCGGCCACCGGTCGGCAGCTTCTCCAGGCGGGCCGCCGCCGCGTCCACCGAGGACGTCGGCGGCAGCGTCAGCTCGGCGTCCGCACGCCGGAAGGTGACCATGCCGACCTTGTCCCGCCGCTGGTAGGCGTCGAGCAGCAGCGACAGCACGGCGCCCTTGACCGCGCTCATCCGCTGCCGCGCGGCCATCGAACCGGAGGCGTCCACGACAAACAGGACCAGATTGCTCTCCCGGCCCTCGCGCACCGACTCCCGCAGGTCCTCCCGGCGCACGACCAGGCCCCGGCCGCTGCGGCCACGGGCGCCCTGGTGCGGGGCCGCGGCCTGCACGGTCGCGGCGAGGTGCAGCCGGCCGAGGTGGCCGTTCGGCCGGCGGGAGCCGGTGGTGCGGCCGTGCGCGGTACGCGCCCGGGAGCGGCGACCGGCCGCGCCCTCGCCGACGCCGGGCACGGACAGCATGCGGGTGCGGAACGGCTCACCGGCGGGCGCGGGAGCGGCCTCGGTGCCCTGCGCGCCGTCCGACGACGGCCGCTCGCCCGGCTGTTCGGGCACCGAGGGGCCGGGTGTGTCCTCCGGCTGCTCGGCAGGTTCCGGCCGCCGTCCGCCGCCGGGGCCGCCGTCGGGGTCGTTCGGTCCGCCGTCCGGTCCGCCGCCGTCGGGGCCGCCGCCGTCCGGGCCGTCGGGGTCTCCGTCCGGGTCGCCGTCGCCGCCCCCGTCGGGAGTGGGAGGCTCGGGCTGCTCCGGCGCCTCGGGCGCGTTCTGCTCAAGGATCTCGTCGAGCCGGTCCTCGTCGAGGCCGGGCGCGTCGAAGGGGTTGCGGCGGCGGCGGTGCGGCAGCGCGAGCAGCGCGGCCTGCCGCACGTCCTGCGAGCCCACCTGGTCGCGACCGGCCCAGGCGGCCAGCGCGGTCGCCGTGCGGGCCATCACGATGTCCGCCCGCATCCCGTCGACCTCAAAGGCGGCGCAGGTCGCGGCGATCTGCCGCAGCGCACCCTCGCCCAGCTCCACACGCGGCAGCAGCGCGCGGGCGGCGGCGATCCGCTCCCGCAGCTCCTGCTCCTCCCGCGCCCAGCTGGCGGCGAACGCGGCCGGGTCGCTCTCGTAGGCCAGCCGGCGGCGGACGACCTCGACGCGCTCGTCGGTGTCCCGCGAGGCGGCGACCTCCACCGTCAGCCCGAACCGGTCGAGCAGCTGCGGCCGCAGCTCGCCCTCCTCCGGGTTCATCGTGCCGACCAGCAGGAAGCGCGCGGCGTGCCGCACCGAGACGCCCTCCCGCTCGACGTGGGAGGCGCCCATCGCGGCGGCGTCCAGCAGCAGGTCCACCAGATGGTCGTGGAGCAGGTTCACCTCGTCGACGTACAGCACGCCGCGGTGGGCCTCGGCCAGCAGGCCCGGCTCGAACGCCTTCACCCCCTCGGCCAGCGCGCGTTCGATGTCCAGTGCGCCGACCAGCCGGTCCTCGGAGGCGCCGACCGGCAACTCCACCATGCGGGCCGGTCGTTCCTCCCCGCCGGAGCCGCCGCTTTCGGGCGCGTGCGGGCCGTCGGGGCAGCGCGGGTCGGGCGCGGCGGGGGCGCAGGAGAAGCGGCAGCCGGTCACCACCGGCACCGCCGGCAGCAGTGCCGAAAGCGCCCGTACCGCCGTCGACTTGGCCGTGCCCTTCTCGCCGCGCACCAGGACGCCGCCCACCGCCGGGGACACGGCGTTCAGCAGCAGTCCCAGCCGCAGATCGTCCATGCCGACGATCGCGGTGAACGGATAGGGCGTGTGGGTGCTCATTCGGGTGCTCCCGGCGGTAGGAACGGCAGGCCCTCGGGCACACCGTCTTCGATGAGCCGCCACAGGGCGGCCGTGTCGGCATGTTCTTCGATCAGGTCACCGAGCCGGTCCAGCTGCTCCTCGCGCAGCGCGGCGAAGTCGGTGTCGGGGGCGGGCACGAAGTCCCGGCCGCTGTCGGCGGCCACCCGGCGCAGGAACGCCCGGCGGAAGTCGTCGCTCTCCAGGGAGCCGTGCCAGTGCGTGCCCCACACCGTGCCGCGCCGGCAGCCGTCCAGGGGCGCGCCGGAGTCGTCGGTGAACAGCGGCTCGCCGCCCAGCACTTCGGCGACGCCGTGGTGGATCTCGTAGCCCTCCGCGCGGGTGCCCAGGCCGTGGCCGGCCGGGCGGGCCAACGTCTTCTCCGGCGCGAAGCGGACCCGCACCGGCAGCAGTCCGAGACCGGGCACCGAGCCGGCCCGGGACTCGACGTCGTCGTGGATGTGCTCGCCCAGCAGCTGGTAGCCGCCGCAGACGCCCAGCACAGGGCGGCCGGCCGCCGCCCTGGCGGCCAGCTCGTCCGCGAGCCCGCGCCGCCGCAGCCAGTCGAGCGCCCGGACCGTGCCCCGGGTGCCGGGCACCACCACGAGGTCCGCGTCGGCCAGCTCCTGCGGGCGGTCGGCGAAGCGCACCACCACGCCGGGCTCGGCGGCCAGCGCGTCCACGTCGGTGAAGTTCGACATCAGCGGCACGGGCAGCACGGACACCCGCAGCACCTCGGCGCCGTACGGGGCGGCGGTGTTGCTCTCCCGCACGGTGCCGCGCAGCGAGATCCGCAGCCCGTCCTCCTCGTCGATGCCGAGCCCGTGCTGGTAGGGCAGCACGCCGTAGGTGCCCCGGCCGGTCAGCGAACGCAGCGTCTCAAGCCCCGGCTCCAGAAGTGAGACGTCACCGCGGAACTTGTTGACCAGGTAGCCGGCCAGCAGCTTCTGGTCCTCGGCGGACAGCAGGGCCGTCGTGCCGAAGAACGAGGCGAACACCCCGCCGCGGTCGATGTCGCCGACCACCAGCACCGGCAGCCGGGCGGCCCGGGCCAGCCCCATGTTGACGATGTCGCTGTGCCGCAGGTTGATCTCGGCGGGGCTGCCGGCGCCCTCGCAGACCACCACGTCGTGGGTGCGGCGGAGCTCGGCCAGGCACTCCGTGACGGTGGCCAGCAGCCGCTCGCGCCGACCGCTGTGGAAGCCGCGCGCGCTCAACTCGCCCACCGCGCGGCCCATCAGCACCACCTGACTGGTCCGGTCGCTCCCCGGCTTGAGCAGCACGGGGTTCATCAGCGCGCTCGGCTCCACGCCCGCGGCCGCCGCCTGCATGGCCTGCGCCCGGCCTATCTCGGCGCCGTCCCGGGTGACAAAGGAGTTCAGCGACATGTTCTGCGCCTTGAAGGGCGCCACCTTGACGCCCTGCCGGGCCAGCCAGCGGCAGATCCCGGCGGTGACGACGCTCTTCCCCGCGTCGGAGGTGGTGCCGGCCACCAGCAGCCCGCCACCCCCGAACGTCCCGTCAGACGACACCTCGACCTCCGGCCTTCCTCGTGCGGGCACCGCGCACCGACGTGGCGGCGACGCGCCCGGCGAGGGTGACCGCCAGGGCCAGCGCGCCCACCCGCCGGGACAGCCGTACCGCGCGGTTGATGTCGGCGACCTCCACCGCCCGGCCCGCCGGGTTGAGCACCGGCCGGTGCTCAACCCGGCCACCGTAGGAGAGCGTGCCGCCGAGCCGCACACCGAGCGCGCCGGCGAACGCCGCCTCCACCACCCCCGCGTTGGGGCTCGGATGCCGGCCGGCGTCCTCCCGCCAGGCCCGCACGGCACCGGCCCGGTCCGGCCCCAGTGCCACGGCGAGCAGCGCGGAGAGCCGGGCCCCCGGCCAGCCCGCCACGTCGTCCAGCCGGGCCGCGCTCCAGCCGAACCGCAGATGGCGCGGCGAACGGTGGCCGACCATCGCGTCCAGCGTGTTGACGGCCCGGAAGCCGACCAGCCCGGGCACCCCGGCTGCCGCCCCCCACACCAGCGCGCCGACGACGGCGTCCGAGGTGTTCTCGGCGACGGACTCGACCACCGCGCGGGCGATGCCGTCGGCGTCCAGCGCCCGCGGGTCCCGGCCGCACAGGTGCGGCAGCCGCTCGCGCGCGGCGTCGAGGTCGCCGGCCGCCAGCGCGGCACCGACGGCCTCGGCCTCCCGGGCGAGCGAGGTGCCGCCGAGGACGGCCCAGGTGGCGGCGGCGGTCAGCGCGGCGTGCGGCAGCGGACGGGCCCGCAGCGCGCCGTGCGCGGCGGCGGCGGTCAGCGCGGCGCCGCCGGCGCACACGGCGGTGAACAGCGCCCCGGCCGCCCGGTCGTCCCGCCACAGCCGCCGCTCAAGACGTGTGGCGAACGACCCGAAGACGGCCACCGGGTGACCGCGCCGGGGGTCGCCGAACAGCACGTCGGCGGCGTAGCCCAGGAGCGCCCCGGAAAGATGACTGCGCATCCGGCCCGCCCCTCAGCGCGCCGGTCCCAGGGAACGACTCCTCGAAGGCGGCGGCGGGGCCGCCCGGTGGACGGCGCGGCAGGGCGCGGTGCGGGGCATGGCGGTGTCCTCACTCAGGGTCCTCGCCCTGGCTCGACGAAACCGGCGGTGAGAGTCTCCTGGCTCCCGGATCCGCACCTTCCCCGGTCTTCCAGCCGCCGCTCGTGGCGGATCGACCGTGACGTGTCGGGGCGTGCTCCCCGGTGACAGTGGCGGGACCGCGCCGGACTCGCACCGGCTTCCTCTCCTGCCGCCGTGATGGCTGCGGGAAGTCCACCACGCGCGGTCGAAGCCGTCAACTCACGGCCTGACCTGCGGCGGGGAGTGTGAGCGGGCACACCGAAACGGGGGCGGACAGCCGGGGCTCAGGTCGCGATGAGGTAGATACCGAAGGCCACGGCGGCCGCGCAGACGGCGTAGCAGGCGACGGAGGCGGAACGGGCGAGCACCGCGCCGCCGCCGGAACGCCCGGCCGAGGAGCCGGAGCCCAGGATGCCCAGGGTGAAGACCCCGACCAGGGCGATGGTGGCCACCAGGCTCACACCGAAGACCTCGCCCAGGGCGATCCAGTCGATGTTCATCGTCGTTGTTTCCTATTCGCTCGAGTCCGGTCGGGCGCCTGAGCGCGAGCCGGTTCGGACGGGGGAGAGACGGGGGAGAGCGGAGTGCTCAGGGGGCCAGGCCGGCGGTGGGCTTGCTCGCCTCGGCCGGCTCCTCGCCGGCCCCCGACCCGGTGTCGGGCTGGGGCGGCACCACACCGGCGGGCGGTGGGGAGACGGCCCGGATGGCGGTGGTGACCACGCCGGCGGGCTGCGGCTCGGCGTTCTCGTCGGCCGGCCGGGCTGTGTCCGCCTCGGCGGCCTCGGTCGCCTCCGCGGCCTGCGGGGCGATCGGATCGACGTCGTTGACGTTGGTGTGGTCGACGACCTCGCGGCGCGAGGCCAGCCAGATGGCGGCGCTGGAGACGACCAGCAGGACCGCGACCACGGCGACGCCCCAGTCGCCCTGCTCGGCGATGACCGCGGAGATCGCGGCGATCAGACCCGCGGCCGGCAGCGTCATGCCCCAGCCGACGAACATCCGGGTGGCGGTGGACCAGCGGACCACACCGCCCTTGCGGCCCAGACCCGAACCCATCACGGCGCCGGAGCACACGTGGGTGGTGGACAGCGAGAAGCCGATGTTGGAGGAGGCCAGGATGGTGACGGCCGCGCTGGTCTGGGCGGCGAAGCCCTGCGGCGGCTGGATGTCGGTCAGGCCCTTGCCCATGGTGCGGATGATGCGCCAACCGCCGAGGTAGGTGCCGAGCGCGATGGCGATACCCGCCGAGGCGATGACCCACAGCGGCGGGTCGGCGTCGGCGCCCAGGATGCCGCCGGAGATCAGGGCCAGGGTGATGACACCCATCGTCTTCTGGGCGTCGTTGGTGCCGTGGGCCAGCGAGACCAGCGCGGCGGAGGTGATCTGACCGGCCTTGTAGCCCTTGGCGGTCTTCCGCTCGTCCGCCTTGCGGGCCAGCCGGTAGGTGAGGCGGGTGGCCAGCATGGCCGCGGTACCGGCGACCAGCGGCGCGGCCAGCGCCGGGATGAGGACCTTCATGACCACCACGTCGCCGTTGACGCCGCCGAAGCCGACCGAGGCGAGCGTGGCACCGATGAGGCCGCCCATCAGGGCGTGCGAGGAACTGGAGGGCAGGCCCGCCAGCCAGGTCAGGAGGTTCCACAGGATCGCGCCGACCAGACCGGCGAAGATCACTTCGGGCTTGATGCCGGACGCCTCGTCGAGCATGCCGGACGAGATCGTCTTGGCCACCTCGACGGAGAGGAATGCGCCGACGAGGTTGAGGACCGCGGACATGGCCACAGCGGCCTTCGGCTTCATCGCACCCGTCGAGATGGTGGTCGCCATCGCGTTCGCGGTGTCGTGGAAGCCGTTCGTAAAGTCGAACACCAAGGCGGTGACGATCACGATCCCGATGAGAAGCGTGATGTGTTCCATTCACCCGGCAATCAGTTCGGTGGTCAGGTTGGCTCGGCGAACGTAAGGAGGCTGGGTGAACGGAAGATGAACTGGGACGGGCGGTCAGGTGTCTCCGTGCGGCGGCGGGTGTGCCTCCGACTGGCCGACGGCCCGTACCTGGAGGTCACCGGGGGTTTTCCGGTTGTCCATCCCCCCTTCGGGGAGATCCTTGTCACGCCGGTGAGATCCACCGAAAGAGGGGCGGCGAAGGGCCGCCCGGGAGGGACGGGACCAGTGCGGCCGACACGAGGGTTTCCCAACGGAGGATGTCCGGAGGATGACGAGGGGGCGAACCGGCGAGCCGCCGGGGCACCCTCCGAGGAGCACCGGGCGGCGTGGTCCCACCTCGTCGCCACCGCCCGCCGCACGGTCGCCGACGGCCTGGTCGTCGGCACCTCCGGCAACGTCTCCCTACGGCTGGCCGACACGGTGCTGGTCACCCCGAGCGGCGTGCCCTACGACCGGCTGGGCCCCGACGACCTGTGCGCGGTCGACCTGGACGGCACACGCCTGTCCGGCGAGGCGCCCCCCACCAGCGAACTCCCCCTCCACCTCGCGGTCTACCGGGCGACCGACGCCCGCGCGATCGTCCACACCCACGCCGTCCACGCCACCGCCGTCTCCACCCTGGTGACCGAGCTGCCGCCGATCCACTACCAGACCGCCGCACTCGGCGGCCCCGTCCGGGTGGCGCCCTACGCCTGCTTCGGCAGCCCCGAACTGGCCCGCGCCACGGTGGCGGCGCTGCGGGACCGCGCCGCCTGCCTGCTGGCCAACCACGGCACCGTCGCCCTCGGCGCCGACCTCGACCAGGCGCTGGAACGCACCGCGCAGCTGGAGTGGATGTGCCGCGTCTGGCTGGCCGCGCGCTCCGTGCCCGGCCTCACCCCCGGAGTGCTCGGCTCCGCCGAACTCGCCGAGGCCGCCGAACGCTTCCGCGGCTACGGACGTCACCCGGACGACCCCGCCCGGTAGCGGCGGCCGTCGATCCGTCCCACACTGGACAGGTGCGCCTGCGGACCAAGGCGGCGGTTGCCGCCACAACCATGCTCGGAACCGGTGCGGCGGCCCTGGCGGTAGGCCGCGTCGGCTCCGGCGCCGCGCTCCGCCCGCGCCGGGCGGACGGGCCGCCGGGCTTCGACAACACGCCGCTGACCGTGCACGACGTCGGCGTCGACCGGATCACGCTCACCCGCACGCTGGACACCCTGCTCCCCGGCACCTACGGGCTGCTCGGCGCCGACTGCCACGCCGTCGTCGGCGAACCGCTGCGCGACGGCGCCACCACCGCCGACACGGTCGCCCGGCGACTGGTCCGCATCACCCGCGGCGACCTCCGGCCCGGCGCCCGGGTCCGGATGACGCCGCAGATCCACAGCGGCGACCCCGGCCGGGCGTTGGCGATCCCGTACGCCGACGGCGCCATCCCCGGCGAACTCGGCCCGCTGCCCGCGTGGTTCGTGCACGGCGACCGGGACACCTGGGTGATCACCGTGCACGGCCTGGGCACCACCCGCGAACACCCGATGAACGTGCTGCCGCTGCTGCACCGCCTCCAGGCCCCGGTGCTCGACCTCGCCTACCGGGGCGACGAGGGCGCGCCGCGCTCGCCCGACGGCGTCGGCCACCTCGGCGCCACCGAATGGCGCGACGTGGACGCGGCCGTCCGGTACGCCCTGCGGTACGGCGCCGAACGTGTGGTCCTGCACGGCTGGTCCACCGGCGCCACCATGGCGCTGCACACCGCCGTCCACTCCCCGCTGCGCCGCCACGTGTGCGGCGTGGTGCTCGACTCCCCGGTACTCGACTGGCGGGCCACGGTACGGGCCCTGGCCGCCGGCCGGGTGCCGTCCGTCGCGCTGCCACTGGTGGAACGCGCCGTGGAGGGCAGGGCCGGACTCGACCACGCCCATCTGACGGAGGTCGTCGACCCGCGCGGACTCGACATCCCGGTACTGCTGCTGCACAGCAAGGACGACCGGGTGTCGCCGTACGGCGCCTCCCGCCGCTTCGCCGAGCGACGCCAGGAGCTGGTCACCCTCTACACCGGCCACCACGCCGCGCACGCCGCCCTGTGGAACGCCGACCGCCCCCGCTACGAGGAAGCGCTCCGCCGCTTCCTCACCCCCCTGGTGTAGCAACGCTACGGGCCGGGGCGGCGTGAGGGGCGCCATCTGCGGGGTTACGCGTGCGGTTTGGGCTTTTGGCGGGTCACGAGGAAGACTGCCCCCGTGACGTCCCGTACTCCGCGAGACACCAGACTGAGCCTCGTCCCCAGGCAGGCCGTGGCCACCGCCCGCCGCTCCGCCGAGATCCGGCGGAGCCGCCCGGCGCCGCGCCCACCGGCCACCCTCGCACCCCGGGAGGAACTGGCCCGACAGGCGCGGGCCGCGCTGGAGGACGCCGTACGCCTCGCCCGCTGGGCCGCCGCGGCCGGTATATCAGCGCCGACCGTCTCCGCCCGGGCCGCCGAGGAGTTGGGGATGCCGGCCGACCGCGTGCCCGTCCACTGGGACCGGGCCAAGCTCGCCGGACTCGTCGAGCTGCACGCCGGGACCGCGCGGGCCGGCTGGCGGCTGCGCGCCTGGGACCGGGACGACGCGGCCGTGCTGCGCGGCTGGGTCGCGCTCTTCGACGCGTGGTCCCTCGCCCACCCGGCGGCCGACGAGGCCGACCCGACACTCATCGGCGACACCGTGGTGGCCGTGCCGCAGTTCCTGTCGGTGATGCACCTGTCCTCCGGCCCGATGGCCGAGGAGGCGCTGCGGGAACTCCTCGCCCAGCGCGTCGCCGAACTCCGCACCGAGCGCGCCTGCCCCGGCGAGCCCGCGGCGGGACCCGACACCGCCACGCCCCCGCCCGGCGCCGCGCTCGCGGTCGACGCGCTGCCGTCCGCCGGCGAGCTGACGCCGATGCTCGACTGGGCGCTGGACGGCCTCGCGGCGGTCGGCGCGCTGACCCGCTGCCAGACACCGGACGCCACCGGACAGGCGGCGCTCACCCCGCTCGGCGACTGGGCGGTGTGGCTGCGCCTGGAGCGGATCTGCGTGGCCGCGCTCAGCCCCGCCGGCAACATCGAGCAGTCCGCAGGCGCCATGCTGCGCGGCTGCGCCCGGCTGAGCCCGGGGCCCGCCCGCGACGAGTACCGCGCCTGGCTCGCGGCCCGGCCCACCGGCCCCGCGGTCGCCGAACTGCTCGACGCCGCCCGGGGCGAGGACGCCCTGGTGCGGGCGCTCGCCTTCGAGGCGCTGCGGGTGGTGGGCGCGCCGGCCGAGGGCGCCGTGCGCGACGCCGCCGAGGGCGACCCCGTGCTGCGGCCCTACGCCCTGCTCTGGCTCGCCGAGCACGAGGGCGCCGACCCCGAGGACCTGGCCGGCGGCGCGCCCGGCGTGCTGACCAGGGCGGAGGCCACCTGGCTGTGGATCGACACCGCCGCGGCCGTCGCCGACCACGGCGAGGCCCAACTGCTTGTCGAGCACCTGTCCTCGGCGCCGCAGGAATCGCTGCCCCGGCTGCTGGAGGAGGTCAGAGCGACCGGCCACCCCCGGACCGTGCAGGTGCTCGTGGCGCTGGCGGCGGCCCACCCGGACCCGGCGCTGGCCCGGGCCGTGCGCCGCGCCGCCTTCCAGGTCCACACCGGCGGCTGAGCCCCCGCCCACCGCCCCGCCGCGCGGTGCCGGACCGGCCGTCGGGTCCGGCACCGCGCGGGCCGCACCGACTCGCGCGCCCGGTTCCCGGCCGGGCTCAGCCGCCCTGCTGCACCGCGTACGTGCCGAAGGACCAGACGTTCCCCTCGGGGTCGCGGGCGATGTAGTCACGCGAGCCGTAGTCCTGGTCGGTCGGCGGCGCGATGATCTCCACGCCGTGCGCCTTGGCCCGGTCGTGGTGGGCGTCCGCGTCCGGCACGGTGACAAAGACGGCGGTCGTGCCGTCCTCCCGCATGGCCTCGGCGAAGGCGCCCTCGCCTCCCTGGGAGCCGAGCATGACGGTGCCGTTGCCGTAGGACAGCTCGGCGTGCAGCACCTGGCCGTCCTCGTCCTCGTAGACGGCGTCGGCGGTGAACCCGAACGCCTCGGTCAGGGTGCTGACGGCGGCCTTCGCGTCGCGGTAGAGCAGTACCGGGCAGACGGTCGGGGCGGGCTGTTCGACGGGTGTGGACTCGGTCATGTGATCACTTCCCTTCGTTGCCCACAGTCTGCCGCCGGGGTCGGACAACCGGCCCCGGAGACAGGCCGGGGCCCACGCGAGACCCGCCGCCGCCGAGGAAAACCGCTTGCCCCGCGCCGTTAGACTGGGCCGCATGGCCTACACACTCCTGCACTAGTCCGACGACGTACCCCACCGCCGCCCCTGCCGGCCGGCGGTGCGCGCCAGTCGCCCCCTTCCCGCGTACGTCATGTCCAGGAGAACCACGTGATCACCGCCACCGGTGTCGAGCTGCGCGCCGGCGCCCGCGTCCTCATCGAGTCCGCCACCTTCCGGGTCTCCCGGGGCGACCGCATCGGCCTCGTCGGCCGCAACGGCGCCGGCAAGACGACCCTCACCAAGTGCCTCGCCGGGGAGGGCGTTCCGGCCGCCGGCGCCATCACCCGCGGCGGCGACGTCGGCTACCTCCCGCAGGACCCGCGCACCGGCGACCTCGAGGTGCTCGCCAGAGACCGCATCCTCTCCGCCCGCGGCCTGGACGTCGTGCTGCGCAAGATGCGGGAGAACGAGGACCGCATGGCCGGCGGCCAGGGCGCCACCCGCGAGCGCGCGATGCGCAAGTACGAACGGCTGGAGACCGAGTTCCTGACCAAGGGCGGCTACGCGGCGGAGGCCGAGGCGGCGACCATCGCGGCCAGCCTGGGCCTGCCCGACCGGGTGCTCGGCCAGCCGCTGAACACCCTCTCCGGCGGCCAGCGCCGACGGGTGGAGCTGGCCCGCATCCTCTTCTCCGACGCCGACTACCTGCTGCTCGACGAGCCGACGAACCACCTCGACGCCGACTCGATCGTCTGGCTGCGGGACTTCCTCAAGACCTACCGCGGCGGCCTGATCGTCATCTCCCACGACATCGACCTCGTGGAGACGGTGGTCAACAAGGTCTTCTACCTGGACGCCAACCGCGCCTGCATCGACCAGTACAACATGGGCTGGAAGCAGTACCTGACGCAACGCGAGGCGGACGAGAAGCGCCGCAAGCGGGAGCGGGCCAACGCCGAGAAGAAGGCGGCGGCGCTGTCCGCGCAGGCGGACAAGATGCGGGCCAAGGCGACCAAGGCGGTGGCCGCGCAGAACATGGCCAAGCGCGCCGAGCGCCTGCTGTCCGGACTGGAGGAGCAGCGGCAGTCCGACAAGGTCGCCAAGCTGCGCTTCCCCGACCCGGCGCCGTGCGGCAGGACGCCGCTCATGGCCGAGGGGCTGTCGAAGTCCTACGGTTCGCTGGAGATCTTCACGGACGTGGACCTGGCCGTCGACCGCGGCTCGCGGGTGGTCATCCTCGGCCTCAACGGCGCCGGCAAGACGACGCTGCTGCGGCTGCTGGCCGGCGTCGAGCAGCCGGACACCGGCAAGGTCGTCCCCGGGCACGGCCTCAAACTCGGCTACTACGCGCAGGAGCACGAGACGCTCGACCCCGACCGCACGGTCCTGGAGAACATGCGCTCGGCGGCGCCCGACATGGACCTCGTCCACGTGCGCAAGGTGCTGGGCTCCTTCCTCTTCTCCGGCGACGACGTGGACAAGCCGGCGGGGGTGCTCTCCGGCGGGGAGAAGACCCGGCTGGCGCTGGCCACCCTGGTGGTGTCGTCGGCGAACGTGCTGCTGCTGGACGAGCCGACGAACAACCTCGACCCGGCCAGCCGCGAGGAGATCCTCGGCGCGCTGCGGACCTTCACCGGAGCGGTCGTGCTGGTGACGCACGACGAGGGCGCGGTCGACGCGCTCGCCCCGGAGCGGATCATCCTGCTGCCGGACGGTGTGGAGGACCTCTGGGGCCAGGACTACGCGGATCTGGTCGCCCTCGCCTGAGCGACGTCGGGCGATCGGCCGACGGGGAATCCGTCATCTGCGTGAGAATCCGTCGCCCCCGGTGCTTCCACGGGCGGGGGCGGCGCCCCGGCGGCCCCCGCCGGCGGAACGCGCCACTCCGGTTCTCCGCGCCACCGGCACACCGCTGACCAGCGGCGTCGCCGTCCGCCGAGGGGCGCGGGCGGCTCCCACCCGGGGCGCGGGGGAGCGCCCACACGCCGAGCACACATATGTGCCGATCGGCAACCTCCTTCCACAGACCTTGTCGAATGGGTGGCCAGAAGTGCGGGGAGGGGTGATCATGAGAGTCCAGAGCGCACTTCCCATGAGGAGGCACGGGTGGCCGAGACTCTGAAGAAGGGCAGCCGGGTGACCGGCGCCGCGCGCGAGAAGCTCGCGGCTGACCTGAAGAAGAAGTACGACTCCGGTGCGAGCATCCGGGCGTTGGCCGAGGAGACCGGCCGCTCCTACGGATTTGTGCACCGGATGCTGAGCGAGTCCGGCGTGACGCTGCGAGGCCGCGGCGGAGCGACCCGGGGAAAGAAGGCGTCGGCCTGACCGGCCCGCGGGCCTCCGGGTCCGCGGGCCGGGGGCGCGGAGGTACCGTGCGTCCTGCCGGGTGGTTACTCTTCAGTCACTTGACTGGCGGGTAACCCCATGGAGGATCCGATGACCCTGCTCGACCGGGACGGCGTCAGGCTGACCGTCGACGACGCCGTCGCCACTGTCACGCTGGCCAACGCCGCCAAGCGGAACGCCCAGTCGCCCGCCATGTGGCGGGCCCTGACGGACGCGGGGCGGATGCTGCCGGGCGGCGTCCGGGTTGTTGTGCTGCGCGGCGAGGGCCAGTCCTTCTCCGCGGGCCTCGACCGGCAGGCGTTCACCCCCGAGGGCTTCGACGGCGAACCCTCCTTCCTCGACATGGCCAAGGGCCCGGCCGAGGAACTGGACAGGCTCATCGCCGAGTACCAGGAGGCGTTCACCTGGTGGCGACGCAACGACGTCGTCAGCGTGGCCGCAGTCCAGGGACACGCCATCGGCGCCGGCTTCCAGCTGGCGCTCGCCTGCGACCTGCGGGTCTGCGCCGACGACGCCCTGTTCGCGATGCGCGAGACGAGCCTCGGGCTGGTCCCCGACCTGACGGGCACCCACCCGCTGGTCCACCACGTCGGCTACGGGCGTGCGCTGGAGATCTGCGCCACCGGCAGGTTCGTCCACGCCGAGGAGGCCGAGCGCATCGGCCTGGCCAACCTGGTGGTACCGCGTGCCGAACTGGACGCGGCCACCGCCGACCTCGCGGCCGCGCTGCTCGCCGCTCCCCGCGACGCCGTCGTGGAGACCAAGGCGCTGCTGCGCGGTGCCACGGAACGCGACTACGAGGAGCAGCGCGTCGCCGAGCGCGCGGCCCAGGGCCGCCGCCTGGCGGACCTCGCCGGCCTCGGCGACTGACCGGCGGACAAAAACCCCCGAACGGCCGTGATGGATCGGGCACATCGGGGCACCCGGACCTAACGTGGCATGGGGGCGGCGGCGCCGGCCGCCGCTCCCGGCACCGTCAGACCGGAGCCGAAAGGCCGAAAGGGGTGCAGGTGATGAGCGAGACCTCCACAGGGACCAGGGAGCCCAACGCCGAGAGCAGGGGCCAGTCCGGCGGCCGCAAGGGAGCGGGCAACTCCGAACGCGGCAAGACCACCATCGCCGACAGCGTGGTGGCGAAGATCGCCGGGATGGCCGCACGGGACGTCATCGGCGTCCACGCCATGGGCGGTGGGTTCTCCCGGACCTTCGGTGCCGTGCGCGACCGGGTGCCCGGCAGCAGCAAGTCCGTCACCCGCGGGGTCAAGGCGGAGGTCGGGGAGACACAGAGCGCCCTCGACCTCGAGATCGTCGTCGACTACGGCGTGTCGATCGTCGAGGTCGCGAACTCCGTGCGCGGCAACGTGATCTCCTCGGTGGAGCAGATGACCGGCCTTGAGGTCGTCGAGGTCAACATCGCCGTCAGCGACGTCAAGCTTCCCGACGAGGAGGACGACGAGGACGAAGAGGGCGGGGACCGCCAACTCCAGTGACCCGGCCGGCCTGGCCGGCGAGGCCGGCCCCGTCCCGGACCCGATCCACGACACGACTCGACGACCTGACCGCCGGCTGAGCCGGAACGTGAGGAGCGCACGATGAGTATGTCCGCCATCGGCCTGATCGCAGGCATGGCGCTGGGCTTCGCCGGGTACTTCGGCGGCTTCGGTGCCTTCCTGCTCGTCGCGGCGCTCGGCGCCGTGGGATTTGTCGTCGGTCGCTTCGCCGACGGCGACCTGGAGCCCGGGGACTTCTTCCGGGGCCGCGACAACTCCCGCGGGAGGTAGTCCGTGGCCGTGGACACCGTCCCGGCCCGGGAACGCGGGGCCCTCACGATCGCCGATCGCGTGGTGGCCAAGATCGCCGCGCAGGCGGCGCACGAGGCCCTTCGCCGCGCCCCGGGCCGGCCCGGCCCCGCCGCCCACGCGCCGCACGCGGCGGTGGCCGTCCGCGCCATGCCGGGCACCGAAAACACCGGCGGCCGGGTGAGGGTGCGGGTGGCCGTCGAACTCGACTATCCGTGCGACATCGCCGCGTGGTGCGCCGCCGTGCGCCGCCGGGTCTGCGTGAGACTGGCCGAACTCGCGGGAATGACCAGCTGCGAGGTCGTGGTGGAGGTGCAGGCACTGCACGCCGTGCGCCTCGCCGAGCAGGAGACGGAGTATCTGCGGTGAGCGAGGACGCCACGCGACCCGAGGCGGTGCGGGCCGGCGCCGGGGAGCCCGAGCCGCCGCGCCTGCCCAGGGCCGGCGGTCCGGTCACCAGGCACCCGGCCGACGACACGGGGCGGGAGCAGCCGCCCACCGCCTCCTACCAGGGCCTCCAGCGGGGCCGTCCGGACAACGGCGGTGGCCGGTTCTGGTCCGTCCGGCGACTGCCGGCCCTGATCGTCGGGCTGTTGCTGCTCGCCGGCACCGCGCTGCTGCTCTACGACGTCGCGATCGTCCGCGCCGGGCAGACCGGCGGGGCGTGGCGGCGTGAACTCGCCGCCGAACTGGCCACCCGGCGGCTGGACGACCCGGTGGTGGTGGGCTGCGCCGCCGCGGCCGTGCTGCTGGGCCTGTGGCTGCTGGTGCTCGCCCTCACTCCCGGGCTGCGGAACCTGCTGACGATGCGCGGTGAGCCGGACCTGCGTGCCGGCCTCGAACGCGGGGCGGCGGCCCTGGTGCTGCGCGACCGCGTGATGGAGGTGCCGGGCGTGCGGAGCGTACGCGTGTCCGTGCGGCGGCGCCGGGTGCGGGTGCGCGCCGAGTCCCACTTCCGGGACGTCGACACGGTCCGGGCGGAGACCGAGGAGGCGCTGGCGGACGGCGTCGCCCGGCTCGGCCTGAGGCGCCCGCCACGGCTCGCGGTCCAGGTCAGACGTCCGGCACGACGGTGAGGTGGACACAGTGCTTCGCGTGATGAACCGGCTGCTGCTGGGCCTGGTGGGCCTCGGCCTGCTGGTGCTCGGCGCCGCCGCCCTGGTCGCGGCGGCCGACCTTCCGGAGCGGTGGGGCTTCGGCCTGCCCGCGGGCTGGTCGTGGACCGGCCCGCAGGAGGTCGTGCTCGCCGAGGGCGACCGTACCCGGTGGCGCGGCGAGCGCTGGTGGTGGCCGACGGTCTTCGCCGTGCTCGGTGTGCTGGCGGCGCTGCTGCTGTGGTGGCTGCTGGCCCAGCTCGGCCGCGGCCGGGTACGGGAGATGACCCTCGCCCCCACCGCCGGCGGCAAGCACGGCCCCTACGACGGCCCCTACAACGCCCCCGACGGTGCTCCCCACGACGGGCCGGACGAGGGGGCGCACCACGGGCCGGACGACGGCCCCGACGCGGTGCTGCGGGCGCGGGCCCTGGAGGAGGCGATGGCGGCCGAGGCCGGATCGCTGCCCGGAGTGGACCGGGCCGCCGTCCGGCTGGTCGGCCGCCCACGCGCGCCGCGCGCCCGGATCGGGCTGCTGCTCGAACCGTACGCCGTGCCGGACGAGGCCGTGCACCGGCTGAGCACCGAGGTCCTGGAGAACGCCCGCAGCTCGGCGGGGCTGGAACGGCTGCCGGCGGAGACCCGGCTGAGAGCCGTCCGCCACCGGCCGAGCCGCGTCGGCTGACCGCCCGGCGGGGCAGGCCCCGCCGCCCGGCGTCAGATCCGGTGCTGGGCGCCGCCGTCCACCGGCAGCATGGTGCCCGTCAGGTAGGACGCGGCGGGAGAGAGCAGGAAGGCGGCGGCCCTGCCGAACTCCTCCGGCCGGCCGTACCGGCGCAGCGGGATGGTTGCCGAGTGGCGGGCCCGGGCCGCCTCCGCGTCCCCGGACAGCGCGTCCAGCTCGCGGAGCCGGTCGGTGTCGATCCTCGACGGAAGCAGTCCCACGACGCGGATGCCGCGCGGCCCCAGCTCGTTCGCCAGCGACTTGGCGAAGCCGGCCAGTCCGGGGCGCAGCCCGTTGGAGACCGTCAGCCCGGGGATGGGCTCGGTCACCGAGCCGGAGAGCACAAAGCCGATCACCCCGCCCTCGCCGAGCCGGCCGGCCGCGGTGCGGGCCAGCCGGACCGCGCCGAGGAAGACCGACTCGAAGGCCGTCTGCCACTGGTCGTCGGTGATCGTCTCCGTGTCGCCCGCGGGCGGTCCGCCGACGCTGACGAGCACACCGTCGAAGCGCCCGAACCGCTCGAAGGCGGTGTCGACGAGCCGGGTCGCCGTCTGCGGGTCGGCGTTGTCGGCGGCGACGCCGACCGCTCCCGGTCCGAGCGCCCGCGCCGTGTTCTCGGCGGACTCCTCCGTCCGGCCGCTGATCACCACCCGTGCGCCGTCCTCGACCAGCTCCCTGGCGGCGGCGAGGCCGAGCCCGCGCGTTCCGCCGGTCACCACGTAGACCCTGTCCGTCAGTCCGAGATCCATGGTGATCAGTCTGCCGTGCCGCCCGCGGCGCCCGCCAGGGCGGGTTCGCCGGACGCCTCGTCCCGCTGGGCCGCCGCCCGGTCCCGCAGCTCGCGGCGGACGAGGACAACCCAGCCGACCGGCACGGCGGCGACGAACAGCCACCACTGCACGGCGTAGGCCATGTGCGCGCCGATGCCGCTGTGGTCCGGCTCGGGCACCGGTTCCGCGGACTGCGCCTCGGTGGGCTCGGGGCTGGTCGCGGTCAGCTGGATGTGGCCGCCGAGCACGGGGAGTCCCGTCCGCTCGGCCTGCTGCACGCTGTTGATCAGCATGACCTGGCGGTCGGGCAGCCCGCTCCGGTCCTTGATGCCCGTCCTGGCGGACGTCTCGTCGGGCAGCAGGCGGCCGGTGACGGTGACCGTGCCGAAGGGCACGTCGGGCGTGTCGGGATACACGGTCTGGTCGGCGCCCGGCGGCACCCAGCCCCGGTTCACGAGCAGCACGCCGCCGCCGCGCTCCAGCACCAGCGGGGTCAGGACGAAGTAGCCGATCTGCTTGCCGTCGGAGGCGGTCCGGCGGCGCACCACGACCTCGTTGTCGGCGTCGTACCGCCCCGTGGCGGTCACCGGGCGGTAGCGGTGGCGTTCGTCGACCGAGCCGCCCGGTTCGGTGAGCCGGGTCACCGGTACGGGGTCCGCCGCGAGCGCCTGTGCGATGCGGTTGTTGTTCGCGACTCTCGCCTCGTGGCGGTGGAACTGCCAGAAGCCGAGCTTGACCATCGCCGGCATCAGCAGGAGGGAGACCAGCGTGAGGGTCACCCACTGCCGGGTCAACAGGAAGCGGTACACGGTAGTCGACGGTACCCGGCCGCCCGCTACGGCTGTCCGGTGGGTCGGGGCGCGGGGGCCACGTCCCGCAGCAGCTGGGTGAAGGCGGCCTCGTCGATCACCGGCGTACCGAAGCCGCGGGCGCGGAGGACCTTGCTGGTGGCCGCGTCGGGGTCGTTGGTCACCAGCAGGCTGGTGAGCCGCGACACACTGCTCGCGATGTGCAGCCCGGCCTCGGTGGCCCGGTCCTCCAGGATCTCCCGGTCGGTGCTGGTGTCGCCGGAGAACGCCACCCGCATGCCCTGCACGAGGGGACCGCCCGGCACGTAGTGGCCGGGGTTGGGGTAGGGG
>NZ_WMLF01000050.1 GCF_014156695.1 Streptomyces durbertensis
GTCACGTGAGTTGAGGGGAGATTAAGAGGACTAGACCAGTGAGTCAATAGGTCCGTACCAAATGAAGGCGGGCCGCCTTCCGGCGACCCGCCCCGTTCCGAACTCCCGGGCCCCTGCGGGCGACCCGTGCGCACCGCGCCCGCTCAGTCGTCGGCGACCTCCGCGTCGGCGGGCAGGCCGAACGCCTCACGCGCCTGCACGTCCAGGTCGCTCCAGCCGCTGCCGCTGCCGGTGCCGCGGCCGGTGAGGCGATGCGCCTCGGCCCGCGCGCCGGCGGAGAACTGCCGGTCGAGCCACTCGGTGTACGCCGAGCCCAGCCCGGGATGCTCCACACCGCGCACCCGGTAGCCGTCCCCGTCGGCGGCCAACCGCACCTTCGCCGGGGCCACCCAACCGGTCTGCTTGACCAGCCCGTCCTTCTTCTTCAGATACTGCTGGCAGTGGGACAGCACGCTCACCCGCAGCGCTCCGCCGTCCGCCTCGTTGATCTCCAGCGGCCGCTGCTCGCAGAGCCAGCGCCCCTCCTTGTCCTCGTCCCGCGCCTCGCCCAGCAGCGCCTCGTGCACGACGGGCCGCACCTTCGCCCACTGCTTCGCGTCGACCTCCGGCGCCGCCGCGTCCTTCGAGCCGTCGCACCCGACGCTCCCGGCCAACAGCACCGCGAGCAACCCGCCGGCCAGCGCCGGCCTACTCCATGCCATCGTCGAACTCCCCGTCTCGGTTGTATCGGTCAACCATCCAGACGAACGGCCCGGCCACGCGGTTGCGACTCACCGGTAGGGCGCGCGCGGATCGCCCAGGTCAGACGCCGATGGAGGAGGCGAGTTCGCGGGCGAGGAGGTCGAGCAGCAGGTCCCGGCGGGTGTTGAGGAAGAAGTGGTCGCCGGGCACCTCGTGGAGGGTGAAGCTGCCGGTGTGTGCGGCCCACGCCCGTACCTCCGCCAGGCTGAACCGTTGGTCGGTGGCGCTGCCGAACGCGGTGACCGGAATCGGCAGCGGGCCGTCGTCCAGTCCGCCGTAGTGCTCGGCGAGCCGGAAGTCGTGCTTGACGACCGGCAGCAGCAGGGCCATGAACTCCTCGTCGTCGAGGAGCACTTGGGGCGTGCCGCCCAGTTCGCCGAGGAACCGGCGGAACTCGGCGTCCGGCAGGTCGGAGTAGCGGTGGTCCGGCGGGGGCAGGCTCGGCGCCCGGAAGGCGGAGACCAGGAGCCGCACCGGCGGCGCGCCCTCGGCCACCAGGTGGCGGGTCACCTCGTAGGCGAGGGCGCTGCCGAAGCTGTGGCCGAACACCGCGTACGGCAGGTCGAGCCGCGGCTCGACGCGGGCCAGCACGTCCTCGACGAGCAGGTCCATCTCACCGGGCAGCGGTTCGACGAACCGCCCGCCGCGGCCCGGGAGTTCGATCGGGCACACGTCGACGGACGCCGGCAGCCGGGCCTGCCAGCCGGAGAAGACGCCGGCGGCGCCACCGGCGTACGGCAGGCAGAAGAGCCGCAGCTCGGGTCCGGTGGCCGACGGGTCGTAAGGGGCGGCGGTCAAGGCGTCTCCTCAGTTTCGGGGGCGGCGGCGCGCGGCGCGACGGCGTTCGGACCGGTCGGGCCGGGCCGTGCGGCGCGGCGCCTCCGGCCGGTCGAGATGGCCGGCGAGCGCCCGTACGGACGGATGCTCGAACATCGCGGCCAGCGGGAACGTCCGTCCCACCGCCTCCTGGACGGCCCGGTGCAGGCGCACCATCAGGACCGAGTCGACACCCAGCTCCAGCAGGTGGTCGGTGACGCCGATGTCGTCGCGTTCGAGTTGGGCGTGGAGCACGGCGAGCACGGCCGTCTCGGTCGGGCCGTCCGGTGTGTCGGCCGGCCGTTCCCGGCTCGCGGCGCCCTCGGCCAGCTCGGTGAGCGCCGCCCGGTCGAGCTTGCCCCGGTCGGTCAGCGGCAGGCGCTCGACCTCCGCGTAGACGCTCGGCACCAGCGGCGCGGGCAGCACCTCGCTCAGCCGCTCCCGCAGCACGTCTCCGAGTCCGGTGGCGGCGGCGGGCGGTGTCGGCGGTACCTCGGGGTCGGCGAGCGCGCCGCCGACCAGGGCGTGCAGCGGCTCCTCGGTGGTGGACAGACCCAGCGCGGCGCGGAGTGGGTCGGTGGCGCGCAGGGCGCCGACCTGGCAGAGGCCGAGGCGCGCGGCGGGCGCCGCGTCCTCGACGAGCTGGGCCATGAGGCCGGCCTCCAGCAGGCAGAAGTCCCGGGCGCGAGTGCCGTACAGGGGGTCGACGGCCGCGCGGTCGGCGACGAGCAGCAGCCAGAACGCGGCGTCGGCGAGCATCGGCAGCGGGCCGTGGGCGGCCGGGTCGAGGCGGGCGCCCTCGCTCACGGCGAGCAGCCGGTGCCGGAACGGGTCGTGCTGATAGGTGCCGCCGGGCAGGCCGGCGACACGGCCGTCGGCGACGTAGACGTACGTGCGGACGGGGTAGAGCCCGCCTGCCGAGGCGTAGCGGCGGCGGGTCGGCGCGACGCCGGGGGCGGGTGCCTGCTCGTGGGCGCGCAGCGGCTCCAGCAGCGCCGCCAGCGAGGCCAGTGGCAGCGGTCGGCGGCCGTACGTCCGGTGGCTCGCGCGCGGGGGCGGCCCGGTGGTGGTGGCGGGCAGCGCATGACCGACCACGCCGTCGGCGGGCGGCCTGGTGGCGTGGCGTTCGGCGGTGAAGGCGAGGCGGGCGGCCGGCTCGGTGAGGACGTCGTCGCCGAAGTTCTCCCGGTACTCGGCCGCGGTGGTTCCGGTGGCGGCGGTGTCGCCGGCGGGCTGTGCGCCGTCCGCCTTGGCCGGGTGCTCGGGGACGACCACCGCGGCCAGCCGGCGGGTGCGGCCGGCGCCGCCGACGACGGTCGCGGCGGCGGCCCGCACCTCCGGCAGCCGCAGCAACGCGGCTTCCACCTCACCGAGTTCGACCCGGTGGCCGCGGATCTTGACCTGCTGGTCCTCGCGGCCGAGGATCTCGATCTCGCCTTCCGCCAGCCAGCGGCCGAGGTCGCCGGTCCGGTAGAGGCGTTCTCCGGTGCGGGGGTGGGTGACAAAGGCCCGCGCGGTGCGTTCGGGGTCGCGCCAGTAGCCGTCGGCGAGTCCGACGCCGGCGACGCAGATCTCCCCGGTGACGCCGACCGGGCAGGGTTCGTACCGGTCGTTGAGGACGTGCACGGTCTGGTTGCGCATCGCCCGCCCGTACGGGATGGAGTCGCGGGCGGCGTCCCGTTCCTCGGTGACATGGGCGATGGACCAGATGGCCGCCTCGGTGGCGCCGCCCGCGGAGGTCACCCGGGCGGCGGGTGCCGCCGCCCGCAGCCGGCCGGGCAGGTCGACGGGTATCCAGTCGCCGGAGAGCCACACCTCGCGCAGCGCGGCGAAGGCCGGATGCGGGTCGGTGGCGCTGCCGGCCGTCGGGAGGGCCCGGTCGCCGAGGTGGTCGAGCAGCATCTGGAGCAGCGCGGGCACCGAGTTCCACAGGGTGACGCGGTGTGCGGCCATCAGCTCCGCCCAGTGGGCGGGGTCCGCGACGGGTGAGGGGTCGGGCAGGACCAGCGCGCCGCCGGTGCCGAGCACGGCGAAGACGTCCGCGACGGACAGGTCGAAGCTCAGCGCCGACAGTGCCAGGACCCGGTCCCGCTCGGTCAGGGCGCAGCGTTCGGCGAAGTCGACGACGGTGTTCAGCGCGGCCCGGTGCCGGACGGCGACGCCCTTGGGGGTACCGGTGGAGCCGGAGGTGTACAGCACGTACGCCAGGTCGTCGGCGGTCTGCGGTGGGGTCAGCGGTTCGGCGGAGTGGGAGGTGTCGGCCAGGTCCAGCGGCAGCGCGGTGACGCCCTCCGGCCAGCGCTCGGCGGGCGCGGCGGGCGGCGCGGTCGCCGCCGCCGGGGCGGTCGGAGCCGTCGGGGCGGTCAGCACGAGGTCGGCGCCGGAGTGCTCCAGCAGCCACTCCCGGCGGGCGGCGGGCAGCTCCGGGTCGAGCGGCAGGTAGGCTGCGCCGGCCAGTTGGACGGCGAGGACCGCGACGATCTGTTCCGGTCCCTTCTCCAGGTGGACCGCGACCAGCCGGCCGGGTCCGGCTCCGGCGGCGCGCAGGCGGCGGGCGTGCCGGCAGGCGTGCCGGTGCAGCTCGCCGTAGCCGAGTGTGCCGGTGCCCGCGATGACGGCGGTGGCCTCCGGGCGGCGGGCGGCCTGTTCGAGGAAGGCCGAGCAGAGCAGGCCGTCGGGGACGGGCCCGGCGGTGCTGTTGGCCGTCTCGTGGAGTCGCCGCTGCTGCTCGGGCAGCAGGTCGGGGAGGTGCCGGGCGTCCCAGGCGGCCTCGTCGTCGGCGAGGGCGCGCAGCAGGCTCCCGTAGGCGTGGAACATCTCGTCGAGCACGCCGGGCGGGAAGCGCTCCTCGACGGCGTCCCACTTGTAGGTGAGTGCTCCCCGGTCCTCGTAGACCTGGTGGTCCAGCAGCACCTGCGGGGTCTGGGAGACGGCGAAGCCGGGCTCGCCGAGCCAGTCGGCGCCCAGCTCGCCGTGGGCGAAGTCCTGGTCGCGGCCCTGTTCGCGGGCGCTGGCGAAGACGACGGAGGAGAAGTCGGTGGCCGGCAGGCCCCGGGCGCGGGTGAGTTCCCGCAGCACCTCCACCCCGCTGAACCAGCGGTGGTCCAGGTCCTGCCAGAGCTGCCGCTGGATGCGGTCGGCGAGCGCGGCCGGTCCCCCGCCGGGGCGCAGGTCCACCTCCAGCAGGGTGACGGAGGTGAAGTCACCGATGAGGGAGTCCACTTCCTTGTGCAGGGGGTGCCGGTTGAACAGCGGGAGATCGAGGGTGAAGTGGCCGCTTCTCGACCAGGTGCCGAGCACGGCGGCGTAGGCGGCGAGCTGCACGGCGGACGGCGTCAGGCCGCGCGCGGCGGCGCGTTCCCTGATCCGCGCCCAGTCGGCGGCGTCCAGCCGGGCGGCGCGGCGGGTGCGGCGGGCCGGCCCTGCGGAGGGTGTGGCGGTCTGCGGCAGCCGGGGGCCGGGCGGCAGGCTGTCGATCCGGCGCAGCCAGTAGTCGCGGGAGCGGCGGTAGGCGTCGGTGTCGCGGAGCACGCGGGTGGCGAGCACGTAGTCGCGGAAGGAGGCGGTGCGGGCCGGGGCGGGCAGCGCGTCCGGGTCGGGCGCCGCGTACAGCTCCCCGAGTTCGAGGAAGAACATGCGGACGCTGGCGACGTCGGCGACCAGCAGGTCGATGCCGAGGTGCACCCGGCAGCGGGTGCCGGCGAGCCGGGTGACGTGCACGTGGAACAGCGGCCAGCTGTCCGACGGCAGTACGCGGTGGCTCAGTTCGTCGCGGAGCCGGTCCAGGTGGGCGGCACGTTCCGCCTCCGGGGCGGCCCTGAGGTCGTGCACGGCGACGGGCACCTCGCCGACCTCGGGCAGGACGCGCTGGGTGCCGTCGGAGGAGATCACGGCCCGCAGCATCTCGTGCCGGCGGACCAGCGCGTCCAGCGCGCGGCGCAGCCGGGGCACGTCGAGGTCGGGGTGGTCGTGCTCGGTGTAGAGGTGGATGGAGGTGCCGCCCAGTTCGTAGGCGCCGCCCCGACCGGTGAGGTAGGCGTGCTGGATCTCGGTGAGCGGGAACGGGTCGTGCCGGTGCTCGGGGTCCGGCACGAGCGGCGGCCACTCCGGTTCGACGACGGCGGGCGTTCCCTCGCCCCGGGCGCCTTCCTGCGCGGGGGCAGGGGGAGCCGTCAGGCCGCGGGCGAGGAGGGCGGCGACGGCGTCCAGGTCGCCGCCGAGGAAGTCGGCCATGGGCAGCGGGACCCGGAAGTCGCGCGCCAGTCCGTGGCGCAGTTCCACCGAGCGCAGGGACTCCAGGCCCAGGGCGGCCAGCGGGCGGTCGGCGGGCACGTCGTCGACGGGGCGGCCGAGCAGGGCGCCCACCCGCCGCCGCACCTCGGTGACCAGGACCGCCTCGCGAAGCTCCGGCGGCAGGGCGAGCACCATGTCGCGCAGCGGTGAGCCGGCGGCGGCCGCGGCGCGCGCCGCCGGTGGGGCGGCGGGCTCGCCGGCGGGACGGGACGTGCCGGTGTGCAACGGCGACAGTCCGCCGTCGAGGTAGGTCTGCCGGCACGTGGTGCGGCGGATCTTCCCGCTGCCGGTCATCGGGATGTCGGCCGCGTGGACAAAAAGCACCTCGTACGGTTCGACCTCCTGGTCGGCGGCGACGGCGGCGCGCACGTCGGCGGCGAGCGCGGCGAGGTCGAGACCTTCCGGCAGCGGCGAGGGCACCGACTGGGCGAGCACCAGCCGTTCGCCCTCCTCGCCGTCGACGGAGAACGCGGCGGCGGGGGCGGTGGCGAGCGCCGGATGGGCGCGGCGGGCGGCGGCCTCCACGTCCTGCGGGTGGATGTTGCGGCCGCGGATGATGATCAGTTCCTTCAGCCGGCCGCAGATCACGATCTCTCCGGAGTGGCGGAAGGCCAGGTCACCGGAGCGCAGGTAGGGGCCGTCGCCGTCGGCGAGGTGCCCGGCGAAGGTCTCCTCGGTCTGCTCGGGCCGCCGCCAGTAGCCCTGGTTGACGACGTCGCCGTCGATCCACACCTCGCCGACCTCGCCGTCGGGCACCTCGGTGCGGGTGGCCGGGTCGACGAGCAGCATCCGCACGCGCGGGTGCGCGGGGCCGCAGCCGACCAGGTCGAGGGTGCGGTTGTGGTGGTCGGCGGGGCCGTCGGCCCGGCCCTTCTCCAGCGCGGCGGCGTCCACCGTGAGGGCCAGCGGGTCGGGGCCGCGCCGGCCGCTGATGCCGAGGGTGACCTCGGTGAGGCCGTAGCCGGGGAACCACGCCTCGCGGCGGAAGCCGTGCGGGGTGAAGGCGGTGGTGAACTCCTCGATCGTGCGCCGCTGGATGCGTTCGGCGGCGTTGAACGCGGCGTGCCAGCGTCCGAGGTCCAACCGCTCGCGCTGCTCGGGGGTGATCCGCTCGACGCAGCGGTCGTAGGCGAAGTTCGGGCCGCAGCTGAGGACGGGCGCGGTCGCGTCGGAGACGGCCTTCAGCCAGCGAAACGGTTCTGCGATGAAGTCGTCGGGCGTCAGCAGGGTGCAGCGGCCGCCGACGAACTGCGACATCGTCACCGTGCCGGCGATGCCGAGGGCGTGGTAGACCGGCATCCAGGTCACCACGTCCGCGCCCGCCGGGAGTTCGGCGAGGTCGCGGAAGACCCGCAGCTGCTCCAGCAGGTTGGCGTAGGAGACCATGACGCCCTTGGGGACGCCCGTCGAGCCCGAGGTGTACTGCAGCAGGGCGAGCGCCGCGCCGTCCGGGCGCGGCGGCGTCCACTCCTCCGGACGCGCGCCGCCGCCGGCCACCACGGTGTCCCGCAGTGTGAGCCACCGCGTGCCGGCGGGGGCGCCCGCCGACACCCACGCGGCGCGCGCCTCGCCGGTCCCGACCCCGGGCGCGGTCACCACCGCGGCGACCTCGGCGTCCGCGCCGATCTGCGCGAAGCGGTCCTCCGGCCCCACCGGGTGACCGGCCGCCGGCGGCGGGCAGGCGATGGCGCAGCACCCCGCGTAGTAGCAGGCGAACAGCCCGACCACGAAGTCCGGCCCGGGCGGGAGCAGCAGCAGGACGCGGCCGCCGCCCGCACCCTCCGCCTGGAGCGTCGCGGCCAACGCCCTTGCGGACCGGTCGAGTTCACCCCTGGAAAGCCGTACGGCGGGCAGTTCCAGCCCGGTGCTCTCGTCGAAGGCGGGGAAGACGAACGCCGTCTCGCCGGGGGCGCGTTCGGCGTGCTCGCGCAGCACCTGCGGCAGAAAGCGGGCGGTCCGTGCGGCGTCGTGCGGGGTGCTGGCGGTCATGTCCTCATCCCTTGTTCGACGGTGTGGCTGCTTGCCCGCCGCGCGCCCGGCCGACAGCGCGCCTCAGCGTCTCCTCGGGGCCGTTTGCGCTGCTCAACAGGGCTCACACACGGGGCCTTTGACGGCCGAGGCGATATCATACGAGCTGCCCGGGCCCCGACCGGTGGCGGCCGCCCACTACGCGCCGCGACGGCGCGACTCCGCCGGAGGGCCGCGACCTCCCCGGAAGGACACCGCGACCGTGCCAAGCCAGTCGGGCGACTTCGCCACGCCGGAGCAGATCATCGACGACCTGTGGGCGCCGCGCGCCACCCAGGTACTGCTCACCGCCGTGGAGTTGGGCCTCTTCTCCCACCTGGCGGCCGGCGCCCGGACGGCGACGGAGGTGGCCGCCGCGGCCGGCTCCGATCCGCGCGCCACCGGCCGCGTGCTCGACGCGCTCACCGCACTCGGCTACCTCGACCCGGGCGACGAGGGCCGGGACGGCGAGGGCGGCGGCTACGAACTCACGCCGCTCTCACAGCGGTTCCTCGTCCAGGACTCCCCCTCCTACCTCGGCGACATGTGCCGGGAGACGCGGCTGCTGTGGGACAGCTGGTCCCGGCTGACCGAGGTGGTGCGCTCCGGTGAGCCGGTGGCCCGCTGGGAGGAGGAGGCGGACGGGCGGAAGAACTTCCCGCAGCTCGTCTCGGCCTGGTTCCCGATGAGCTTCGGCGCCGCCCGGGCGGCGGTGGCGGCACTCCCGGAGAGCACGCTGGCCGGCGTCAACCGGGTGCTGGACGTGGCGGCGGGCTCCGGGGCCTGGTCGCTCGCGTTCGCCCTGGCCCGCCCGGAGGTCCGGGTCACGACCGTCGACCATCCCGAGGTCACCGAGGTGACCCGGACGTTCACCCGGAGCTTCGGGGTCGCCGACCGCTACGAGCACCTGACGGGCGACATCCGCCAGGTCGCGTTCGGCGAGGACTACGACCTGGTGACGCTCGGATACATCGTGCACACCGAGGGCCCCGAGTGGGGCCGCCGTCTCATCGAACGCGCGTACGCGGCGCTGCGGCCCGGCGGCACCCTGCTGATCGGCGACATGATCCCCGACGACGACCGCGCCGGACCCGACATACCGCTCGTCTTCGCCGCGACGGACCTCCTGCTCTTCTCCCGCGACGGGGACGTCTTCACCATGAGCGACTACCACCGCTGGCTGACCGGGGCCGGATTCCGCGACGTGACCACCTACGACGTACTCGCCCCCTCCCCCCTGCTGGTCGCCACGAAGTAGCGGACCGCCCGGCACGCCCGACACCCAAGCACTCCCGACACCACCGGAATCGGACACCAACCCCCATATCCCCGCTTCACCGGACGTTCTGCGGCACACTGACGCCTGGCGCACATCACGGACACGCGCGAGGAGGCCGAGGCCGATGGCGACGTCCCGGACGGAAGCATCCGGTGGCCCCTCACCAGGACCGGCCGCCGGACGGCGCGCGCGCCGGGCGGCGGCACGGGCCGCGCCGGCGCGGGCGGCGGGTCTGCGCGCCGCGGGGGCGGCCGCCATGGCCGCCGTGCTGCTGGCGGGCGGCTGCGCCGACGGCTCGGCCCCCCGGGAGATCAACCTCTTCATCTCCCCCGAGGAGGGCCTCCAGGAGGTCGTCGACCGCTGCAACGCCGAAGCCGACGGCCGCTACCGCATCGTCTACAACCAGCTCCCGCGCGACGCCGACGGGCAGCGGGAGCAGATGGTGCGGCGCCTGGCGGCCGAGGACACCGGTCTCGACGTGCTCGGCCTCGACGTCACCTGGGTACCGGAGTTCGCCGAGGCCGGCTGGGTCGAGGAGTGGACCGGCGAGCGCCGCGAGGAGGCCGTCAGGGACGTGCTCTCCGGCCCGCTGGAGACCGCCGTGTGGAACGACCGGGTGTACGCCGCCCCGAAGAACACCAACATCCAGCTCCTCTGGTACGACAACCGGATCACGCCCGAGCCGCCGCGCACCTGGGACGAGATGATCCGCACCGCCCAGCGGCTGCGCCAGGAGGGCCGCCCCTACCAGGTGCTGTTCACCGGCGCCCAGTACGAGGGCCTGGTGGTGTTCTTCAACAGCCTCGTCGCCTCGGCCGGCGGCACCCTGCTGTCCGAGGACGGCACGGAGGCCGTCGTCGACGAGGGCGTCGTGGAGGCGCTGCGGCTGCTGAAACGGCTCACCACCTCCGGCATCACCAGCCCCTCGCTGACCAACCAGCGGGAGGACGAGGTCCGGCTCGCCTTCCAACAGGGCCGTGGCGCCTTCGAGTTCAACTGGCCCTACGTCTACGCCTCCTACCGCCAGGAGAAGCCGGAGGACCTGCCGCACTTCCGCTGGGCGCGCTACCCCGTCTTCAAGGAGGGCGACGTCAGCCGGGCCACCGCCGGCGGCTACAACCTCGCCGTCAGCAGCTACTCGCGGAACAAGCCGGCCGCCTTCGAGGCCGCCCTGTGCCTGCGCAGCGCGGAGAGCCAGAAGTTCCAGGCGCTGCGCTCGGGCCTGCCGCCCAGCATCGAGACCGTCTACGACGACACGACGCCGCTCGACCCCGACCGGCCCGCGGACCCGGAGACCAACCCCACGATGGCCACCGAGTACCCGCCGAAGGACACCATCAGGGCCGCCCTCGAGGAGGCCGCCGTCCGCCCGCTGACGCCCGTCTACCAGAACCTGTCCACCGTCACCGCGAAGATCCTCTCGCCGCCCTCGGCCATCGACCCGGAGCGGACGGCCGAGCGGCTGCGGGAGGAACTGGACGCGGCGCTGAAGTCCCAGGGGGTCCTCCCGTGAGCGCCACAGACTCCGCGCGGCGGGAACCCCCCGCCCCGCCACCGCCCCCGACCGGCAAGCGCGGTGGGAACCCGCGGCCGAGCGAGGGCAAGCGCGCCGAACGCCGCCTCGCCTGGATGCTGTGCGCGCCGGCGGCGCTGGTGATGGTGGCCGTCACCGGCTGGCCGATCGTCTACTCCGTCTGGCTGTCGCTGCACCGCTACGACCTGCGCTTCCCCGGCGACCAGGAGTTCGTCGGCCTGTCGAACTACGCGGCCGTGCTCGGCAACTCCTACTGGTGGACGGCCTTCACCGTCACGGTGATCATCACCGTGGTCTCGGTGCTGATCGAGCTCGTCCTGGGCATGCTGCTGGCGATCACGATGTACCGCACCCTGCTCGCCCGCGGCCTCGTGCGGACAGTCACCCTCGTCCCGTACGGCATCGTCACCGTGGTCGCCGCGTTCTCCTGGTACTACGCCTGGACACCCGGCACCGGCTACCTGGCGGAGACGTTCACCCCCGGCGCCGCGCCGCTGACCGACCGCGCCGCCTCGATCGCGATCATCATCCTCGCCGAGGTGTGGAAGACGACGCCGTTCATGGCGCTGCTCCTGATGGCCGGCCTCGCGCTGGTGCCCGACGACCTGCTGCGGGCGGCGGCCATGGACGGCGCCGGCGGCTGGCAGCGGTTCGTGAAGGTCACCGTCCCGGTGATGAAGCCCGCGATCCTCGTCGCGCTGCTGTTCCGGACCCTCGACGCGTTCCGGATCTTCGACAACATCTTCATCCTCACGGCCGGGGCCAACGACACCTCGTCCGTCTCGATGCTCACCTACAACAACCTGATCAGAGGGCTCAACCTGGGCATCGGCTCGACGATGTCGGTGCTGATCTTCCTGGCCGTCGCCGTCATCGCGTTTGTCTTCGTCAAGCTGTTCGGCACCGCCGCACCCGCACGGGGAGGTGATCGCTGATGGCCTTCCCCAGTGGGACCGGCACCTCGGCGAAGGGGAAATGGGCCCTGGTCAACACGGTGGTGGTGGTCTACGCGCTGCTGCCGGTGCTGTGGATCACCTCGCTGTCCTTCAAGACGAAGGAGACCATCGGCGACGGCAACCTGATCCCCCGCGAGTGGACGCTGGAGAACTACGCGGACATCTTCAGCACCAGCCTGTTCGTCCGGGCACTGGTGAACTCCATCGGCATCGCGCTGATCTCCACCACGATCGCCGTCCTGCTGGCGACGATGGCCGCGTACGCCGTCGCCCGGCTGGAGTTCCCGGGCAAACGCGCGCTGATCGGAGTGTCGCTGCTCATCGCGATGTTCCCGCAGATCTCGCTGGTCACCCCGCTGTTCAACATCGAGCGGGCGCTCGGGCTCTTCGACACCTGGCCGGGGCTGATCATCCCCTACATCACCTTCGCGCTCCCCCTTGCGATCTACACCCTCTCCGCGTTCTTCCGGGAGATCCCCTGGGAGTTGGAGAAGGCCGCGAAGATGGACGGCGCCACACCGGCGCAGGCGTTCCGCAAGGTCATCGCACCGCTGGCCGCGCCCGGCGTGTTCACCACCGCCATCCTGGTGTTCATCTTCTGCTGGAACGACTTCCTCTTCGCCATCTCGCTCACCTCCTCGGAGGCGTCGCGGACCGTGCCGGCGGCGCTGTCCTTCTTCACCGGCGCCTCCCAGTTCGAGGACCCCACCGGGACGGTGTCGGCGGCGGCCGTGGTGATCACGGTGCCCATCGTGCTGTTCGTCCTCTTCTTCCAGCGCCGCATCGTCGCCGGACTCACCTCCGGCGCGGTCAAGGGCTGAGCGGCGCCCACGCCGCCGCGCGACGCCCACGAGAACCACCACCTACGCCTACGCCTACGACACGGGAGGCACCCGACATGGCCGAGATCGTTCTGGACGCGGTCTCCAAACGCTACCCGGACGGCGCCCTCGCCGTGTCGGAGGTGAACCTGACGGTCGACGACGGCGAGTTCGTCATCCTCGTCGGCCCCTCGGGCTGCGGGAAGTCCACCACGCTGAACATGGTCGCCGGCCTGGAGGACATCACCTCCGGCGAACTGCGCATCGACGGCACCCGGATGAACGAGCGCGCGCCCAAGGACCGCGACATCGCGATGGTCTTCCAGTCCTACGCGCTCTACCCGCACATGACCGTCCGCGAGAACATGGCCTTCCCGCTGCGCCTGGCCAAGGTCGACGACAAGGTGGTGCGGACGAAGGTCGAGGAGACCGCCGAGGTCCTCGACCTCGTGGAACACCTCGACCGGCGGCCCGCCAACCTCTCCGGCGGCCAGCGCCAGCGGGTCGCCATGGGCCGGGCCATCGTCCGCAGCCCCAAGGCGTTCCTCATGGACGAGCCGCTGTCCAACCTCGACGCCAAGCTGCGCGGCCAGATGCGCACCGCCCTCTCCCGACTCCAGAACCGGCTGGCCACCACCACCCTCTACGTCACCCACGACCAGACCGAGGCCATGACGCTCGGCGACCGCATCGTCGTGCTCCAGGCCGGGATCGTCCAGCAGATCGGCGCCCCGCAGGAGCTGTACGACCAGCCGGCCAACCTGTTCGTCGCCGGCTTCATCGGCTCACCCGCCATGAACTTCCTGCCGGTCACCGTCGAGCAGAACCGGCTGCACACCCCCATCGGCGAGGTGCCGCTCAGCGACCGGCTGCGCCGCCGCCTGACCGACGCGGACGCACCGCGCGACCTCATCGCCGGCATCCGGCCCGAGCACTTCGAGGACGCCTCACTCGTCGAGGAGCACGTACGGGAGGAAGGCGCCGTCTTCACCAACACCGTGGAGGTGCTGGAGTCCCTCGGCTCCGAGAAGTACGCGCACTTCGCGCTGGAGGGCGAGGGCGCCCGCTCCCAGCAGCTCACCGACCTGGCCAGTGTGACCGGCTCCGCCGACGTGCCGACCGGCGGCAGATCGCTGCTGGTCACACGGATGTCGGCGGCCACCGAGGCCCGGGAGAAGCAGCGGATGGACATCTGGTTCGACCCCGACCGCTTCCAGGTCTTCGACCCGGACAGCGGCAGGAACCTCACCCTCGACACCTGAGCCCGCCCCGGACGCCGCGCGTGGGTCGCTGGCATCCTCCGGTCACGTCGGCAAGCGGGGTGGCCTGATATGCGCGCGGCGGGGAAAGAGAACGGTGAAGGAACGCCGGTCCCGCCGACCGGCGGGAGTGACCTGGGAGGTGGAGCGTATGAGTGGTTCCGTCACGGACCGGGCCCCGCGGGGCTCGTGGCACGGAGTCCCCCGCTCCGGCGCGGAGGCCCGCGATGTCACACGCGAGGTACTGCGCGGCCGCTCCCGGGAGCTGGTGGACGACTGCCTGCTCGTGGTCTCGGAACTGGTCGCCAACGCGGTACGGCACGCCGGCGGCCTCACCGGGTTCGAGGTGACGGCCGGGCCGGCCGGTGTCGTCGTCACCGTCCGGGACGCCAGCCACCGCCTGCCCGTGGCGCTGCGGGGCGCCGGCGCACCGCCGAGGACCGAGCCGGGCGGACACGGCTGGCCGATGGTCTGCCGCCTCGCGACCAGGGTGGTCGTGACCCGCTACCGCTCCGGCGGCAAAAGCATCCAGGCGACCGTGGCCCCACCGGCCTGAGAGCCGGCGCCCGGCCTGAGAGCCGGCGCCCGGCCTGACGCCCGACCGGCCTGAGGGCCGGCCGGGCACGGCCTCGTCGGACGCGGGCCGTCAGCCGCCCTCGGCCTCGGGGCGTTCTTCCTTGGGGCCCCGGCCGCGTTCGGTCCGCGGCCCGGAGGAACGCCACCGCTCGTCCCGCTGGAGAGTCTCGTCGGCCTGCTGGTCGGGCACGCCCTCCTGACAGTGCTCCCCACCGGTCATCCGAAACCGCCCACAAACGCCCGCACGGGAGAACGCCGTTGCGTGGCGTTGCTCACAGGGGACGCAGGGCCCCTGTCGGGCGTCAGCCAGGCCAGCTGCCCGTCAGGCGCCGCACCGCCGTCGCGCCGCCACGGTCCACCGCCGCCTTGACCAGGGCGAACACCGCACCCTGCACGGCTGCGGCCAGCAGCACCTCCTGCCAGCCGCGTTCCTCGTCCATCGGCCCGGGTGCGTCCTCGTCGTGCCCCATCAGCCGCCACAGCCGGCGGAAAGCGGCGCCGGCGAGCATGCCGCCGAGCATCCCGGAGACCATGCCCACCGGGCGGTAGAAGATCTTCGACTTCTGCATGACGGTCGGGTAACCGCTCCCCTCCGCCCGAAACGTCCCGACATCGAGCGTCACGACGCACCCGCCGAACGCCTCAAGGCCCGCCCGCGCCGTACAGTGACCACCCCGCCGACCGGCCTCGGCTCCTCCCACCCGCGACAGCGGCCGGGCGAGCCCCCTGAGCCTCCGCACGACCGTCAGCCGGAGAGGACGTTTCCATGCCCACGCCCGCCCCCGGCGCCCCCGCTCCCAGCTCAGGCCGTCCTGCCACCCGGGACGAGCTCTCCGCGACCCTGCGCGCGGCCGTGACGGCGCTGAAGGCGCCGCTGACGGCGGCCGACCGGGCCGAGGGCTGGACGGACGAACTGCGCAGGGAGTTCCAGGAGCAGTTCTCCCTGCGGCGGTCCGTCCTCGTCCGCCACGGGATCGCCGTCGTCCGTCCGCCCGCGCGCTTCGACGAGTGGCTGGCGGACGAGGGCATCCGCCCCGGCCGCCTCCACGCCCTCGTCACCGCCACCCAGCAGGCCCTGGTCGCCGCCGCCGACACGCCCTGACACCGCCCGCACCCGCTGACGCCCGTCGTCCGTGGCCCGTCGCCCGTGGCCCGTCGCCGGCCCAGAACCAGCACCGGAACCCGGCGCCTCAGAACGAGTTGTCGTCGAACTGGTCGAGGAGGGCGTCGTCGGAGAGGTCGGGGAGGGGGGTGTCGGCGGCGCCGCGCAGCGACTGCTCGGTCCAGATGACCTTGCCGCCGGGGATGTAGCGGGTGCCCCAGCGCATGGCGAACTGGGCGACCAGGAAGAGGCCCCGGCCGCCCTCGTCGGTGGTCTTCGCCCGGCGCAGGTGCGGCGAGGTGCTGGAGCCGTCGAAGACCTCGCAGATCAGGCTGCGGTCGTGCAGCAGGCGCACCCTGATCGGAGGCGCGCCGTACCGGATCGCGTTGGTGATCAGCTCGCTGAGGATCAGCTCGGTGACAAACCCGGCCTCGTCCAGGCCCCAGCTCCGCAGCTGTTCGCCGCACTCGCCGCGCACCCGGGCCACCGCCGCCGGGTCCGGCGGCACCTCCCACTCCGCCACGCGCGCCGGCGCGAGCAGCCGGGTGCCGGCCACGAGCAGCGCGATGTCGTCGGACGGGTGCTCGGGCAGCAGCGCGTCGATCACCGCCTGGCAGGTGTCCTCCGGGGCGCGGCCCGGCACGCCGGCCAGTACCTGTTCCAGCCGTTCGATGCCGGCGCCGATGTCCCGTTCCCGGTTCTCGACCAGGCCGTCGCTGTACAGGACGAGCTGGGAGCCCTCGGGCAGGTGCAGTTCGGCGGTCTCGAAGGGGTGGCCGCCGAGTCCGAGCGGCAGGGAGGCCGGGACGCGGGGGTGGACGACGGTCCCGTCCGGACGTACCACCGCCGGCCCGGGGTGGCCGGCACGGGCCACCGTGCACCGGCCGGTCACCGAGTCGTAGATCGCGTAGAGGCAGGTCGCGCCGGTCACCGCCTCCACCTCGTGGTCCGCCGCCGTGCCGTCGGGGGCGGCGTTCTCGACGTTCTCCTCGTCGTCGATCCGGGTGACCAGGTCGTCGAGCCGGCCGAGCAGGTCGTCGACCGGGAGGTCGAGCGCGGAGAAGTTGTGCACGGCGGTGCGCAGCCGTCCCATGGTCGCCGCCGCGTGCAGGCCGTGGCCGACCACGTCGCCGACGACCAGCGCGACCCGGGCCCCGGACAGCGGGATGATGTCGAACCAGTCGCCGCCCACGCCCGCCTCCGCGGGGAGGTAGCGCCAGGCCACGTCGAGGGCGTCCTGGTCCGGTACGCCGCGCGGCAGCAGGCTGCGTTGCAACGTCACCGCCATGGTGTGCTCCCGGGTGAAGCGGCGGGCGTTGTCGATGGCCACGGCGGCCCGTGCGGCCAGTTCCTCGGCGAAGAACAGGTCGTCCTGCTCGAAGGCGGGCGCGTCCTCCGACCGCCAGAAGTCCGCCAGCCCCAGCACCACGCCGCGCGCCCGCAGCGGCACGGTCACCAGCGAGTGCACCCCGGACTCCAGCACCCGCCTGGCCCGCTCCGGGGCCTGCTGCTGCCAGCCCTGGGCGGTGCGCAGGTCCGCCTCGATGACGGCGCGGCCCGTGCGCAGGGCCCGCGCCTGCGGCGTCGTCGGGACAAAGGTGATCAGCTCGCCCAGCGGGTACAGGGCGTCCCGTTCGCGCCGCCCGCCGCTGATGGCGGTACGGCGCATGTTCGCCGTGCCGCCGGGCTCCTCGCCGCGCGCCACCGGCTCCAGCAGTTCGACGGTGACGACGTCGGCGAAGCGGGGCACGGCCACCTCGGCCAGTTCCTCGGCGGTGCGCGCCACGTCGAGGGTGGTGCCGACCCTGCCGCCGGCCTCGTAGAGCAGCGCCAGCCGTTCCCAGGCCACCTCCGCCCGCCCGGTGACCGCCGCCAGCTCGGTGGTGTCCCGCAGCGTCACCACGCTGCCCGCCGGGCCGCCGTACGGCGCCGTCGGCCGGATGTTCACCGCCAGCAGCCGGTCGCCGGCCTGGTGCACCTCGTCGGTGACCGGCTCGCCGGACGACAGCAGCATGATCATCACCGGGTCCAGGCCCAGTTCCTCGACGCGCCGCCGCTCGGTGTCGTTCGGGAGGGCGAGGAGCCGCCGCGCCTCGTCGTTGGCCAGCAGGACCCTGCCCTCGGCGGTGGTGATCAGCACGCCCTCCCGGACCGCGTGCAGGACCGCGTTGTGGTGTTCGTACATCCGGGTCATCTCCACCGGCCCGAGGCCGTGGGTCTGCCGCGCGAGGCGCCTGGCGACCAGCCACGTCCCGGCGGTGGCCAGCGCGAGCCCCACCACGCCCGCGCCGAAGATCAGCGGCAGCTGCCGCTCGACCAGCCCCGCCACGCTCTGCACGGTGAGCCCGGCGGACACCAGGCCCACCACCTCCCCGTCCTCGTCGAACACCGGCACCACCGCCTGGATGACGTCGGCCTGCTGGCCGGGCCCCACGGGGCCCCGGGCGCTCTCGATGGTGACCCGGCCCTCCACCGACGGCTCGATGGTGCCGATGAACTTCTTGCCGATCCGGTCGGGGTCGGGGTGGGTGATCCGCGTACCCGTCGTGTCCATGACGACAATGAAGTCGATGCCCGTGTTCTCCCGTGCCGCCTCCGCGCGCGGCTGCAGCACCGCCGACGGGTCAGGGCTCTCCAGCGCCTCGACGATGCCGGGCGAGTTCGCGAGCACCTGCGCGGCCGTCACCGACTGGCGCCCGGCCTCCTGCCGGCTCTCGAATCTCGCCTCCAGCACCACCGCCGCCACGGCAGCCGAGACCAGCAGCACCACGACCACGACCTGGAGGACGAACACCTGCCCGGCGGCACTGCGCACGTCCAGCAGGGTCATCCACTTTGACCGGGAACGTACCCTCATGCGCAATTCCTAGCACCGCACACGCCCGGACGGGAACTACTCCACGTGAGCGCCCCTCCGCGCCGCGCCCATGCCGCCCGACCGGGCGCGGCGCCGGAGAGGCGCCGCCCGCGTGTGGACGGCGCCTCTCCGAGGCCGACCGGGTCAGCGGCGGACCGTGCCGGTGATCCGCGCGTACCCGAGGATGTGGCAGGACATCGTGAACGCGGCGATGGTCGGCGGAGTGGACGCGGGCAGGCCCAGGGTGGGTACGTCCAGGGCGTACACGGTGATCTCGTAGCGGTGGAGGCGGTCGCCGACCGGCGGGCAGGGACCCAGGTAGCCGACCGTGCCGAGGTCGTTGGTGCCGTCGACCGCGCCGGCCGGGAGGGCCGCGTCCAGACTGGTGTGGCCGGCGGGGACGTCCCAGACGAGCCAGTGCCAGAATCCGGCTCCGGTGGGGGCGTCGGGGTCGAACATGGTGATCGCGTAGCCGCGGGTGGCCTGCGGGGCGCCGCCCCACGCCAGCCGGACCCGCCGGTTGCCGCCCGTGCAGTCGAAGGCGTCGGCCCAGTGGTCGGCCGGCAGCGGGTCGCCGTCGCGCAGGTCGGGGCTGGTCACCGTGAAGCGCTGCGCGGTGTCCGGCATGCCTCGGCGGACCTCGGAGTAGCCGAAGCGCGCGAGGCCGGTCGCGGCCCCGGTCCGATCGGACGCGTCGGCCGGGGTGGGTGCCTCGCCGGTTCGCGGGGACGTGTTCACAGGATCCTCCTGGAGGTGGTGGGCAGGTGGATCGATCGTCGGAGCCGGGGCGGCCGGGCGGGAAGGCCCTCCGGGTCCTGGTACGCGCCGTACCACCCACCGGGCTGGAGGGCGGGGCACGGCGCGGCGATGATGGGCGGGTGAGGGAGAGACAAGCAGGGCGCAACGAGGAGCTCGGCCGGTTCCTGCGCGCGATGCGGGCACGGCTGCGGCCGGACGACGTGGGTCTGCCGGCCGGGGGACGCCGCCGGACGCCCGGGCTGCGGCGGCAGGAGGTCGCCCAGCTCGCGGCCGTCAGCGTCGAGTGGTACGTCCGGCTGGAGCAGGGGCGGGCGAGCGAGCCGGGCACGGCGGTGCTCGACGCCCTCGCGCGGGCCCTGCGCCTGTCGCCGGTGGAGCGCCGTCACCTGCACGTGGTCGCCAGGGGCGAGGCTCCGGTGTCCCGCCCGGTGAGCCGGCCGGTCAGCGACTCGCTGCGCGCCCTGCTGGACGGGATGCCGCTGCTGCCGGCCTACGTCGTCGACTTCCGGTTCGACGTGCTGGCCCACAACGGCGCCGCGGCGGCCCTGTTCGGCGAGGACTTCGGCACCGGCGACACGGACAACACGGCCCGCATGCTGTTCCTGTCACCGCGCGTCCGCGCGATGCAGTCGGAGTGGGCGCGGGTGGCCCGCGAGACGGTGGGCAACCTGCGTGCCACACTCGCCCGCCACCCCGACGACCCGCGACTCCTGGAGCTGGTCGGTGAACTGCGGTCCGCCAGTGGCGAGTTCACCCGATGGTGGGACGACCACACGATCAGGCAGCGCGCCCACGGCACCAAGCGCGTCAACCACCCCTCGGTCGGTGAGCTGACCGTCCACTACGACACCCTCGCCACCCTCGACGACGCCGCGCAACGTCTGATCGTCCTCACGCCCGCCGACACCGGCTCGGAGCGTTCCCTGCGCACGCTGCTGGCCGACCGTGCCGGCTCCCTCCT
>NZ_WMLF01000500.1 GCF_014156695.1 Streptomyces durbertensis
GGTCAGCCCTTGACGGCGCCCTGCATGATGCCGCCGACGATCTGCCGACCGAACAGGGCGAAGGCCACGAGCAGCGGAAGGGTGCCGAGCAGCGCGCCGGCCATGATCACGGACTGGTCGGGGATGTACCCCCGGCCCAGACCGGTGAGCGCGACCTGCACGGTCGGGTTGTCCTGGGTGAGCGCGATGATCGGCCAGAAGAACTCGTTCCAGGCCAGGACGAAGGTGAGCATGCCGAGTACCGCCATCGCCGGACGGGCGGCCGGGAAGACGACGTGCCAGACGATGCGCAGACTGTGCGCGCCGTCCACCCTCGCCGCCTCGATCAGCTCGGTGGGCAGCGCGTTCACCAGGTACTGACGCATGAAGAACACGCCGAACGCGCTGGCCATCATCGGCAGGATGACGGCCTGGAGCTGGTTGGTCCACTGGAGTTCGGCGATCGCCATGAACAGCGGCACGACGCTGAGCTGCGGCGGCACCATCATCGTGCCGATGACCAGCATGAGCAGCACGTTCCGGCCCCGGAAGCGGAGCTTGGCGAAGGCGAAGCCGGCGAGCGTGGCGAACAGCACGGTGGAGACCGTCACCGTGCCGGCGACAAAGACGGTGTTGACCAGCGCCTTCCCCATGTTGGCGTCGCTCCAGGCGACCTGGAGGTTGTCCATCAGGTTGGCGCCGAACCAGAACGGCGGCGGTGTCTCGGCGAGTCGCTGGTTGTCCCGGGAGGCGGCGATCGCCGTCCACACCAGCGGGAAGAGCGAGCCGACCGTGAAGAGGACCAGCACGGCGTAGGTGAACAACCCGGGCCGCAGATGACGGGCCGGCCGCTGCGGGCGCGGAGTGGTGGTGGTCATCAGACGCCCCTCAGTGGCTCTTCTGCAGGCGCCTGGCCACCAGGAAGTAGACCAGGCCGATGAGGATGAGGATCAGGAACATCGTCCAGGCGATCGCCGAGGCGCGGCCCAGGTGGTAGTTGAACCAGCCCTGCTCGTACAGGTACAGGCCGAGGGTCTGGTACTGGTGGGAGGCGCCGCCGGTCTGCGAGCCGCCGAACAGCAGCGGCTCGCCGAAGAGCTGGGTGGCGCCGATGGTGGAGACGACCACGGTGAACAGGATCGTCGGCCGCAGCGACGGGATCGTGACGTGCACGAACTGCTGCCAGCGGGAGGCGCCGTCCAGCGCCGCCGACTCGTACAGGTCGTTCGGCACGGACTGCATGGCGGCCAGGTAGATCAGCGTGTTGTAGCCCGTCCAGCGCCAGATGACGATCGTGGACACGGCGAACTGGCTGGTCCACGTACCGCTCTCCCAGTCGACGTTGTCCACGCCGACCAGCCCGAGCGCCCAGTTGACCATGCCGAAGTCGCGCCCGTAGAGCATCGCGAAGACCAGCGTGGCGGCGGCGACCGAGGTGGCGTACGGGGTGAGCATGGCCACCCGGAAGAACATCGAGCCGCGCAGCCGGTAGTTGAGCAGGTGCGCCAGGCCGAGCGCCATCAGCAGCTGCGGCACCGTGGAGAGCACCCCGATGGTGAAGGTGTTTCCCAGCGCGTTCCAGAAGTACTCGTCCTTCAGCAGCCGGGTGTAGTTGTGCAGGCCGGCCCAGTCCATGTCGGTCGGCGAGTGCAGTGAGACCCGGTGGAGCGACGCCCAACCGGTGTAGAGCAGCGGGAAGAGGCCGAAGGCGGCGAAGAACACGAAGAAGGGCGCGATGAACGCGTACGGGCTCCACTTCGTGTCGCGCCGGTACCAGCGGCTGCGACGGGCGGCCCGGCGGCGGGCGCGTCTGCCGGCCGCGTCGGCCTCGGGGGGCGGGCCCGCGCCCTCCGCCGGAGCGGAGGGCGCGGCCTTCAGGGGAACGGTCATCGGCGGGACTCCCAAAGAGGGCTCGGTCGTCGAGGGCGGCCAGGGCCTGTCCGGCCCTAGTCGGCGAGCGCGTCGTCGATCTTCTTCACGGCCGCGTTCCAGGCGTCCTTCGGCGACCGCCCCTGCTGCTCGACCTGCAGGATGCCGACGTCCACGAGGTTCTGGCCGATGACCTGGTCCTTCGGGCCGAGGATCGCCGTCGGGATGCCCTTGGCCGCGTCGGAGAAGATGCGGCCGATCGGCGCGTCGGCGAAGTACTCGTGGGTGGCGTCGGCGACCTCCGGCATTTCCAGCGACCGGCTCGAACTGGGGAAACTGGCCTGCTTCTGGAAGAGCCTGGCCTGCTGCTCCGGCGCGGTCAGCCAGGTCGCGAGCTTGACGGCCTCGTCCTTGTTCCTCGCCGCCTCCGGCACGGTCAGGAACGAGCCGCCCCAGTTGGCCGGACGCGGCGCGGCGGCCACGTCCCACTGGCCGGCGTTCTTCTCACCGGCCTTCTCCTTGATGTAGCCGAGCATCCAGGAAGGGCAGACGACGCTGGCGAACGTGCCGTTGGCGTAGCCCTGGTCCCACGCGGTGTCGAACTGCTTGAGGCGGCCCGTCATCTTCCCGTCGACGGCGCGCATCGCGAGGTCCCAGGAGGTGCGCACCGCCTCGCTCTTCTTGTAGACGAGGGTGCCGTCGGCGGCGTAGTTCTTCTCCGCGTAGCTGGAGACAGAGCCGTTGTAGAGGCCGGCCGCGCCGTCCATGAACGCGGTGCCCTTCGGCGCCTTCGCCGTGTACCGGGCGCCGACGTCGACGTACTTCGCCCAGTCGCCCGCCCACAGCTTGCCGACCTCGGCGCGGTCGGTGGGCAGTCCGGCCTTGGCGAACAGGTCCTTGCGGTAGCAGACGCCCATCGGCCCGATGTCCGTGCCCAGTCCGATGACCCGGCCGTCGGCGGCCTTGGCCTGCTGCCACTTCCACGGCAGGTAGCTGCCCTCGTCGACGCCCTCTGCCTTTCCGACGTCGACGAACCTGCCCGGCAGGAGGGTGGCGAGTTCGTTGATGTTGCTGACCTCGACGGCCTGGATGTCGGCGAGGCCGCTGCCCGCGGAGAGCCGGTTGAGGAGCGCGGGGTAGTAGTCCTCGTTCCGCTCGGTCGAGTTCTCCTTGATCTTGATGTGCGGGTTCTGCTTCTCGTACTCGTCGTAGAGCCCGGCCTGCTTGTAGCCGAAGACCCCGAAGACCCCGACCGTGAGGGTGACCTTCTTCTTGCCGTTGCTCGCGGTGGCGGCGTCGCCGCCGTCCGAGGCGCAGCCGGCGAGCAGTCCGGCGCCGAGCGCCGCGGTCAGGACGACGGCGAGCCGACGGGTCCCGAGTCGACGGCCGAACGGGCCGCGACGGACAGCTTCTGACTGGGTGACGGGTCTTGCTGGTCTTGCGGAGGCGGCGGACGGCAACACCATGTGGTCCTCCTCGAGCGTACGGGATTTGGGATGAAATGTGCGTTGGGAGCGCTCTCAGTCGTGATGGGTTGAAGGTTCGCGGACACCCTGCAGGGTGTCAAGACACCGTGCGATAACCCGTACGAAACACCAGACCCCTCCCGAGTCGCCCACCAATGCCCGTCGAAGACGTCCCCCGTGCGGCAATCTGCATTGATTACTTGAACGATGATCACGCAGGTGCGTTCCGGGCAGCACGTACCGCCGACACATTCACCACCTGCGGACAGGAACCGGAACGAACCGCCGCCCGTTCGCGGGGCCCACACCGCCCCCGCCTCCC
>NZ_WMLF01000501.1 GCF_014156695.1 Streptomyces durbertensis
GGGTGGGGGCGCGCGCCGGTCGGCCGGTCGGCGTCGAGCAGCAGCGACAGCAGCGCGGCGGCGACCAGACCGCCCAGCAGCAGCGAGGCGAGCAGGTTCCCCGGGCCGAGGACCGTACGGGCGAGCAGCCCGCCGAACGCGCCGGCGACCACCCCGGTGGCCACCACCAGCCGTCCGTCGGGGAACCGCTCCCGGGCGAACCGCAGCGCGCCGAGCGCCAGCGCGAGACCGATCAGCGCGGAGCCGAGCAACTCCCCGAGCATGGGACCTCCAGGTCGCGGGTGCCTTGCGGAACGAGTGCGTGTGTGTGCGTGTGGTGCGGACGGAATCGGACGTTCCCCGTCCTACCCCGCGCGGAGGGCGCACAAAACGGCGGCCGGGAGCATTCGCTCCCGGCCGCCGTCGCCGTCACGCCTGTGGCGGTGTCCCGCGGCCTCGCCGCGTGGGTACCTCCGGCCGGAGACCGAGGGGGTACCTCCCGGCCGAAGGCCGGGGGAGAGTCAGACGGCGCCGAAGCCGACCCGCCGCGTCTTGGTCTCGCCGATGTCGACGTACGCCAGCCGGTCGGCCGGCACCAGCACCTTGCGGCCGTGCTCGTCCTCCAGGCTCAGCAGCCCGGACTTCCCGGTCAGCGCCTCGGCGACGACGGCCTCGATCTCCTCGGCCGTCTGCGTGCTCTCCAGAGTGAGCTCGCGGGGCGCGTGCTGCACGCCGATCTTGACCTCCACGGCTATGTCCCTCCGACCATCAGTGGAATGCGGCGAACCGCGCTGTACGCAGCCACATTAGCCCGAGCGGACGGGCCGTCGGCCCGTGATCGGAACGCCAGCAGCGAACACCGGCCGGGAACACCGCCTCGGTGGGCGGTGTTCCCGGCCGGTGTGGGTGCCGGTGCCGGGGGAGGTCAGGGCTGGTCGCCGGCCTGGGCGTTGTCCTGCATGGGGAACCCGGCGATACCGCGCCAGGCCAGTGAGCTGATGAGCTGCGCCGCGGCGTCCCGGGGGATCTTCCGCCCCGAGCCGAGCCAGTAGCGCGCGGTGATCTGGGCCATGCCGGTCAGCCCGGTGGCCAGCAGCATCGCCTGCTCGGCCGGCTGGTCGGTGTCCTCGGCGATGACCTCGCTGACGGCCTCCGCGCACTCCAGGCTGACCTTGTCCACCCGCTCGCGCACGGCCGGCTCGTTGGTCAGGTCCGACTCGAACACCAGTCGGAACGCGCCGCCCTCGTTCTCCACGAACTGGAAGTAGGCGTCCATCGTGGCCGCCACCCGCAGCTTGTTGTCGGTGGTGGAGCCCAGCGCGTCCCGGACCGCCTGGATCAGCGCCTCGCAGTGCTGGTCGAGCAGGGCCATGTAGAGGTCGAGCTTGCCGGGGAAGTGCTGGTACAGGACCGGCTTGCTGACGCCGGCGCGCTCCGCGATGTCGTCCATGGCCGCCGCGTGGTAACCCTGGGCGACGAACACCTCCTGGGCGGCCCCGAGGAGTTGGTTGCGTCGGGCCCGGCGCGGCAGGCGCGTACCTCGCGGCCGTGCCTCGGTCTGCTCGATGGCGCTCACGCCTGCCTCCCTGGTTCATTCCGCACGCGGTGTGCGCTGCGCCCGCCATCGTACGGTTCGGTAACCGGACCGCGCGCCCCGCGAGGGGAGATTTTCACGGCACGCGCCCCGATCCGCGCGGGTTTGTCCGTTGCTCAATTGTGTAACGGGGAGGCGGTCGCCGACCAGCCGGCGCCCGGCGTCCGGGGACGGTCTCACGAAGTGGACGCCCGGCGGGGACGCCGGTCCGGCCGTCGGCCGGGCGAGGTCAGCGGTAGTCGTCCTCGTCGAGCTCGACCACCCGGGCCTGCTCCGCCGCGTCCGCCGGATCCGCCTCGACCAGCTCCCGCTCGCTCAGCGGCACGTCGCGGTTCTCCATTACCTCCGCCCGTTGCTCGGCGGTGTCGGCCTCGGGGGCCTCGGGGTCGGTCACCCCGTAGTCGGCGTCGTTGACGTCCTCGTAGGTGTCGGGGTTGCTCGGGTCGACCGGCATGACGCTCCTCGTGCCCTCGGTAGTCCTCGTGCGCTGTGTCCACCGGCGCGGTGGCCGCTCACACCTGTGCCACCGAGCGTAGAAGCCACCGCCGGTCATCGCGAGGGATACCCGGCCGCGATCCGTCGAAGTCTGTGATCGCCCACACGTGACCCCCGGCGTGATCAAGCCGTAACATTGCCGCATGACTTCGACCGACCACGCGCCCAGTCGCATCACGGCGCCCCCGCCGGGCCCACCGGCCGGCTGCTCCCGGGTCGGCGAGGGGGAGACCCTGCGGTTCGTCGACCTGCCGGGCGGCAGCCTCGCGGTCCGCGCCCGGCCGTCCGCGGAAGGCCGCTCACTGCCGCCCGCCCTCTACGTGCACGGCCTGGGCGGGTCCTCGCAGAACTGGTCGCCGCTGATGGCCGAGCTGACCGGCGCCGTCGACGGCGAGGCGGTCGACCTCCCCGGCTTCGGCGACTCGCCGCCACCGGAGGACGGCAGGTACTCACTGAGCGCCCACAGCCGGGCGGTGATCCGCTACCTGGACGCCTCGGACCGGGGCCCGGTGCACCTCCTGGGGAACTCCATGGGTGGCGCCGTCGCCACCCGCGTCGCGGCCCTGCGCCCCGACCTGGTGCGCACCCTGACACTTGTGTCGCCGGCCCTGCCCGAACTGCGGCCGCAGCGCAGCGCACTGCCCACCGGGCTGCTCGCCCTGCCCGGCACGATCCGCCTCTTCCGGCACGCCACCCGGGACTGGACGCCGCACGACCGCGTCCGCGGCCTGCTCGGGCTCTGCTACGGCGACCCGAGCAGGGTCTCGCCGGAGGCGGTGGAGCTGGCCGCCGCCGAGTTCGCACGCCGCCTCGCCCTGCCGCACTTCTGGGACTCCCTCGCCCGCTCCGCGCGCGGCGTGGTCGACGCCTACACGGTCGGAGGGCAACACGCCCTGTGGAGGCAGGCTTCCCGCGTGCTGGCCCCTACCCTGCTGGTGTACGGGCGACGTGACCGGCTGGTCTCCTTCCGGATGGCCCGCAAGGCGTGCCGGACCTTCCCGGACTCCCGGCTGCTGACGCTGCCGGAGGCCGGCCACGTGGCGATGCTGGAGTACCCGGACGTGGTGGCGGACGCCTTCCGCCGCCTGGCGGCCGAGTCGGAACGGGCAGGAGTTGAGGCGACGCGTGGGACGCCATAGCCGCCCCCGACGGGGCTTCGGTCGCACCACGCACATACCCCGGGAACGTCAGGGCGCCGAGGACCTCGAACAGGCCGCGCCACGCGAACAGTCCGGGGAGCCCGAGGAGACCGGGCGGGACCCGGAGGCCGGCGGCGCCCGCGGGCAGACCCCGCCCGCGCCCGGCGGCACCGCCGAGACCCGCCGCGAGCGCCCGCGCCCCGACCGGGCGGGCGGCGACCGGGCGGACGACGACCACGTGCGCGGCGGCCACCCGGCCCACCCGGAGCGGCCCCGCGCGCCGTACGGGCCGCCACCCGGAAGGCCCGGCGGCCCGGCCCCGGGCGCTCCCCGCGGCACGGCGGCCGTACCCGGACCGCGCAGGACCCTCCCCGGCCCGCACCCGGAC
>NZ_WMLF01000502.1 GCF_014156695.1 Streptomyces durbertensis
GGCCCGGTGCGACCGCACCGGGCCCCTCCCCATGCCCCCGGTCGGCCGCGGCTCAGGAGCGGTCGTCGAAGATCAGGGTCAGCAGTCGTCCCACCTCGTCCGCCGACAGCTCCTCCAGACGGTCGACCCCGGCGGCGAACTCCTCGCGGCCTCCCGTGGCGAGCCACTTGTCCCGCACCACCTCGGCGATCGGCGTGCGGCCCTCGCCGCCGATCGCCCCCATGGGCACGTGCAGTTCGCGGACGACGCTCCGGCCGTCCTTGAGGCGCAGGTGTACGCGCGCCCCGGTCACCTTGCGTGCGTCGCTGAAGTCCCTGCTCGGCGGCGGGAGTTCGCCCACCAGGTCGACGAGCCACCGCCCGTCGCCCTCCCAGCCCGCACCGAACTGCCGCAGCCACTCCGTGCCGCGTTCCCCCGCCTGCCGCAGCGCCTCGCCGAAGGGGACCTCGCAGTGGAACAGGTCCCGCGTCATGTCCCGGTCCAGGCGTACGTCGATCCGGTCGGCGAGCGACCACCGCTCGGTGTCCGCGAGCCCCTTCTCGGTGAAGTCGTCGGTGCTCAGTCGTCCCGTCAGGAGCGCGGTGGCCAGCGTGTACCGCAGCGAGAACACCAGCGCGCTCACCGGTGACATGGGGCCGCGCAGGTACTCGGCGGCGCGGCGCTCCACCACCGCCGTGTACAGGGAGGTGTCGACCGCGATCTCGGCGATGTCGTCGGCGCGTAACGGGCGTTCCTTCGTGGACAGTTCGCGGTGCAGCTCCAGGCCGACGTCGATGGCGGAGTCCATTCCCGGCCCTCCGGGGTGCACCTTGAAGGAGGTCGTGCGGGTGTGCCAGCGGGTGCCGAGTCCGGCCACCACCGCTTCGGGAAGCGGGATCGTGGCGAACCGGGAGAGGAACCCCTCCGGGTGCTCGAAGATCACCGGGCTGCCCGCGAGGCCCACGGCCGACGCGTCACAGGCGTCGAGCCCCACCCGCACCGGGGTGGCGGCGCCGAAGAGCTTGGCGTCGCCGTCGAGGAAGCCCACCGGCACGGTGCGGGGAGGCAGCCCGAAGCCGAGGCCGAGCGTGTCCACCCAACGCCGCACCGGCGCGTCCTCGCCGCGCAGCCGGCCGGCTATGGCACCGGTGACATGGGTGAAGGCGGCGCTCTGCCCCCGGAACGGCCCGAGCGTGGTGGCGGCGGTGATCCGGGCCGCCGTCTCGTTCGCGACGATGATCGAGGTGAGCAGCCGTTTCCCGGTCAGCCCCTGGGGCGCGGCATACGCGAGGGGGACGGTCACGGTCGAGTTCGACAGATGCCCGGCGTAGGCCGTGTCGTCGAAGTGGAGCCAGGAGCCGAGGGAGGCGAGCACAAACGCGGACCGGGCCGGGTCGTCCTGGAACGGCGCGCCGAACGCCTCGACGAACCGCCGGCCCAGCGGGTGCCCGAGGCCCGCCCGCACGGCCGCCAGTTGGGACAGGATCTGGTGTTTGGCGGTGGTGACGACGTCTTCCGGCACGTCGTCGAGGCGCAGCACACTCGCCCATCCCGCCAACTCTTCCGTGAGCGTGGTCACGTGGTCTCCCTCGGTCCTCTCGGCGCGCGCGCCGCCGTGCTCCGGTGACTACGCGTGTCTTACGCGCGGAAGGGCCCCAACCCTCATCCCGGGCGTCGTCCCGGGCGCGGCGGAAGTCTTTCGAGGGGTGCGGCGACCGTCCGCGTAACAGGAGTGTTCGCCCCGTACCCGCACCCACATCCGAGCGAGGTATCTGCCGTGACAGCCGCACCTCCACCCACCCGGCTGCAGTCCGGTCAGTCGAGCGAGACGGCTCATCTCACCGCGCGCGCCCGCGCCGCCGACGCCGTCGTCGAACCGGCCAGGCGACTGCTCGGCGACACCCACGCGCATCTCTTCGTCACCGTTCCGCCGCCCGCCACCGCGGAGGAGGCCCTCGGGCGGCTCCGGAGTCTGGACCGCGCCCACGGCGGCTTCCTCGCCGAAATCCTGCTGCGACAGCGCTACTTCGAGGACCTGATCGCGCTCGCGGTCGACGCGGGGGTGCGCCAGGTGGTGCTGCTCGGCGCCGGATACGACACCACGGCGCTGCGCCACACCGGACCCGGCACGGTGCGGTTCTTCGAGGTGGACCACCCCGCGACGCAGACGGCCAAGCTGGCGGCACTCGCCGCCGCGGACCTCGTCTCCCCGGCCGTCCCGGTGCCCCTTGACCTCACCGCCGGCGCCTCGCTGCGCGCGGAGCTCACCGCGCACGGCTTCGACGTCCACACGCCGTGTGTCGTGGGGTGGTTGGGGGTCACCTTCTTCCTGCCGCCCGAGGCGTGCCGCGCCACGCTCGCCGAGCTGGCGGACACCGTCGCGCCCGGCAGCCTGCTGCTCTTCGACTACATGGACGAGGCCGTGGTGGACGGCACCAGCCCTTGGGAGGGCGCCCTGCGGATGGCACGCCAGGTGCGCGAACTGGGGGAGCCGTACGTCAACGGCCTGACCGCGGACACCGCCGCCACCACCGCCCGCGACGCGGGGTTCGAACCCGTGGAGCACCTACGGGTGACCGACCTGGTCCGGCGCTACGGCGGCACCGACCCGTACTGCAGCGACGACGACTTCATGGGCCTTGTCGCGGCGCGTCGCACCGGGCGGGAGGCGAGCGGCCATGGCGAGTGACCGGAGTTGGGCCACCCGCGCCCTGCTGATCGCCAACCCCCAGGCGGGGGCCCGCGACCGGCGGCACATCGACCAGGTCGTCGCCCACTGCGAACGCCTGGTTCCGCACCTCGACGTCGTCCACACCGGGCACCAGGGCCACGCCGAGGAACGCGCGGCCGAGGCCGCCGCCTCGCACACCGACGCGGTGATCGCGCTCGGCGGGGACGGCACGACCCGCGAGGTGGCGGCGGGTCTCGCCCGCTCGGGCCTCGAACGACCCGGGGGGAGGCGGCCCGCGATGGTCAACGTCCCCTTCGGCACCGGGAACTCGTTCTACCAGGAGATCTGGGCGGATGCCCCCTGGCGCCGGGCCCTCGACCAGGCCCTGGCCGGTGAGCGCCCCCACCTGCGGTGGGTGGACATGGCCCGCGTCCGGGAGACCGAAGCCCTGGTGCTGCTCGGCGCGGGGGCCGGCCTGGTCGCCGACGCCCTGGAGACGGCCCAGGGCATGTTCGAGGTCCCGGGCCGCGACCGCTACCAGCGGGCCGTCGCCCAGACCATGAGCACGTACACGCCGTACGAGGGCCGGGTGAGCGTGGACGGGAAGGTCGTGCACGAGGGCCCGGTCGTCCTGGTCAACATCGGCGGTGGCCGCTACCGGGCGGGCCGGTTCGCACTCCTCCCGCACTCGGTCATCGACGACGGCCTGCTCGACGTCTGCGTGGTGGGCAACGAGATGGGCGTACGCGAGCTGGCCGGGCTGACCCGGGACGGCAGCCACGTGGGGCGCCCCGGCGTGGTGTACCAGCGCGGTTCCCGCGTTGTCGTCGAGCGCACGGACGGCCGGCGGCTCTCCTTCGAGCACGACGGTGAACTGTGCACCGGTGACGCCTCGCGCTACACCATCGACGTGCTGCCCGCCGCCCTCCCCGTCCTGGCC
>NZ_WMLF01000503.1 GCF_014156695.1 Streptomyces durbertensis
CTTCAAGGAAGCGTTCCCCTTCACGGTGATGGTCAGGTCGCGTGAGCGGTGCCCGGACGGCGGTGTGCGCACCGTCCGTCCGGGCATGCCAACAGAGCGTGGCCCAGCCACCGGAACACGTCAACAACTCACCGGGTTCCGGGTGGAAACGCCAGTGGGCCGACCTGTGAAGAAGTCCCGCGCCCCCGGGACGGGCTCAGTCGTTGGGGACGGTCTCGTAGCGCGGGGTGCCCTCGGCCATCTGCCGCAGCGCGTCCTTCCGGTCCCGCTTGGACAGCCGGTCGATGTACAGCCGGCCGTAGAGGTGGTCCGTCTCGTGCTGGAGGCAGCGGGCGAAGTAGCCCGTGCCGCGCACGGCGATCGGCTTGCCTTCGAGGTCCTGGCCGCGCACCACGGCGTAGTCGGGCCGGGCCAGCTCGGCGTAGGCGCCGGGCACCGACAGGCAGCCCTCGTTGCTGTCGTCCAGGCGGCGCAGCTCGGCGGGCAGTTCGTCCAGCACCGGGTTGCAGACCACGCCCACGTGGCGGGCGCCCTCGTCGTCGGGGCAGTCGTAGACAAAGACCTTCAGGTCGACGCCGATCTGGTTCGCGGCCAGGCCCACGCCCTCGGCCGCGCGCTGCGAGGCGAACATGTCGTCCACGAGCGCGGCCAGCTCGGGGCCGAAGTCGGTGACGTCCCGGCACTCCCGGTGCAGCACCGGGTTGCCGACGACCGTGATCGGCCGGGCCGTGCCGCGCAGCCGGTGCGCCTCCTCGCGCGCCGCGCAGTCCTCGGTGTCGACGATGAACTCGTCCGGGCCGTCCGCCGCGTCCTGGGAGCGGGTCTCCTGCTGCTGGGACATCTTCAGCCGTACGCCTTCCTCGAACCTGCCGGCCTTTGCACTGCCGGGTGTCGCCCTACAGGGTACGGGGCGTGCCGCGGCGGCTCAGCAGACCTCTTCCAGATCCCGCCACTCGCGGGTGTCCGGGCTGTCGGCGACCCAGCCGTCCAGCAGGCCGCGCACCAGGCCGGCCGGTGCCGCGACACCGCACTCGCGCTCCGGGTGCCACAGCTGGCCGGGCCCGCCGGTGTTCATGTGGCCGAGCGGACCGGGCTGCCCCGGGGCGCTGTGGTCGTGCGGGTCCTGGCGGTGGTTGCCGTCGCCCTCGTCGCTGGGCATGCGCGACTCCGAGCAGGAGCGGCACAGCAGCCGTACGGAGGCCGACCAGTCCTCGGCGGCGAAGCCGGCGTCCGCCGCGAGCAGTTCCAGGGCGTCCCGGTCGGCCTCGGTGGCGGCCTCCAGGAGGACCACCCACGTCGGCACCGGGGAGGGCGCCCACAGCTCTATCTCGTCGAACACCGGGAAGGCCGTCGGCGTACCGGACATCGTCAACAGCCGCTCGCCGTGCGGGACACCGTCGTGCAGCACCACCTCGCCCCAGCGGCGACCGGAGGACGGCAGCGGGATGGACTGCACCTCGATCCGCGCCGGGTCCAGCCTGCGGCCCCAGACGACCTCCGCCTCGCCCTCCGGTGAGAGCCGCAGCGCGGCGCTGCCCAGGCCCATGCCGACCGGCTCGTCCCCGCCGGACTCCTCGGCCGTGGCCGGTACCCGCAGTCCGTATGCCTGCCAGGCGCGGCGCGCCAGCGGCCAGTCCTGGAGGGCGGTGGCGGCGATGCCCAGGTTCCACCAGTCGGGGGCGCCGGCGGAACGGTCCAGCAGCGCCACGGCCCGCAGCCCCGCCGTGCGGGCCTGCTCCCAGTCGTGCCGGAACTTGTGCAGCAGCGCCAGGTTGAACCAGGACTCCGACAGCCAGGGTTCGAGATCGGCGGCACGGGTGAGCAGCGCGCCCGCGTCCTCGTACCGGCCGTCGCCGATGAGGGTGAACGCGCGGTCGGTGGCCAGCCGCCAGTCGGTGGATGGCCGATGCCGTGCCCTGCCGAAGAACTTCACGATGATCCCGCCTGATTCCCGCCTGTCGGTTGTGAGACACCCTTGCCGGTACCCGGCGACCGACGTCCGACGACAAGTCGTCGAACCGTCGCCGCGAAAACTGTTCTCGCATCCAACCATGCCCGCCGCGAGGCGCGCTCATTACCCGTGGGTCCCGCCGGTCGGGGAGGGACCCGGAGGTTTCCTGGGGTCAGCTTGCGTCAGGGTGCGCTCGCGCGCGAGGGGAAAACCGGAAGTACCCCCGAGCGTGGGATTCGGGGGCCTCGCACAGCCGGACGGAACGCGGGAGGGCCCGTCGGCTCAGTGGGTGTTCCGGCGGGGGGAGGACGAGGCGGCGGGGTCCTCGTCCGACTCCTCGGCGGAGGGCGCCGGATGGGTGTACCCGGCCACGTCCACCACGGTCTGCTCCGGCACCGCCTGGCCGGCCCGGATCAGCTCGATCCGGCTCATCACCTTCGACCGGAGGTCGGTCGGCACCTCGTCGTGGCCGCAGCAGCGTTTGACGAGCTTCTTCACCGCCTGCTCCAGGCCGTACTTCTCCAGGCAGGGCGAACACTCGTCGAAGTGCTCGGCGAGCTTGTCGCGGTCGCAGTCGGGCATCTCCTGGTCCAGGTACTCGTAGAGATGGTCCAGGACTTCAGAGCAGTTCGTCTCATTGGGGTCTGAGCTACTCATGAGCCCGAGCCTTTCCGGTTGTGCGACTCCTCCAACGCGCCCCCGCCGGCGGACGCCGGGACCATGCCGCGCTCACGCGCGTAGTCCTCCAGCATGCCGCGCAGCTGGCGCCGCCCCCGGTGCAGCCGGGACATCACGGTGCCGATAGGGGTACCCATGATGTCCGCGATCTCCTTGTACGCAAAGCCCTCGACGTCCGCGAGATAGACCGCGATCCGGAACTCCTCGGGAATGGCCTGAAGGGCCTCCTTGACGTCGGAGTCCGGCAGGTGGTCGAGGGCCTGGGACTCCGCCGAGCGCAGCCCCGTGGACATGTGGGACTCCGCCCTGGCCAGCTGCCAGTCCTCGATCTCCTCGGCGGCGCTGCGCTGCGGCTCGCGCTGCTTCTTGCGGTAGGAGTTGATGAAGGTGTTGGTCAGGATGCGGTACAGCCACGCCTTGAGGTTCGTGCCCTCGCGGAACTGGTGGAAGGACGCGTACGCCTTGGCGTACGTCTCCTGGACCAGGTCCTCGGCGTCGGCGGGATTGCGGGTCATGCGCAGCGCGGCGGAGTACATCTGGTCGAGGAACTCCAGCGCGTCCCGCTCGAAGCGGGCGTTGCGCTCGGCCTCCGTCTCCGACCGCGTGCTTCCGTCCTCGGGCCCGGCGACCAGACCCACCTCCTCCGTAGCGGTGCGACGTGCGACGGGCGACGCCTCCACGGGCGGGCCCGCCTCGGAGGATAGCTCCTGCAGCAGGCCACGGGCGGTAGCGTCGACGGGGTGGCCGTCCGCGGCGCCGGCCAGCGCCAGAGTGGCCCAGTCCAGCCTCGCGGCCTGGGGACGCTGGGGGCAGGCGACAGAACCCATGGGGGCGGCTCCCTCTCGTGTGCATCACTCGACTTTGTACCGACTGTCCCTGCCAACAAGCGGACCCCTCCCGGCATTCCCGCCGCCGGGGGAATCCGCGACGGGATGGGCGGCGGGATGGGAGG
>NZ_WMLF01000504.1 GCF_014156695.1 Streptomyces durbertensis
GCCGACGACGGCGCGTCGGCGGGTCGGGCGGGCAGGCGGGAGGGGATCGGTGGCGTAGCGTCCAGGCATGCCCCCAAGCCTCTGCCGCCGGGGAACCGCGGGGCATCCGCCCGACGTCCTCATCCGCCCCCGCCGGGCGGCGGGGGTCGGCGGCGCGGGGTCGGTCGCGAGGAGGTGCGACGACCGCCCACGTGGAGGAGACGTACCCAGTCCCGGCGCCTGCCCGAAGGGGCGGACAGGCGCGCAGGGGCACGGCAGCAAGGCGAAAGAAGCGGAACCCGTGATTCGAGTGGTCGTGGTCGACGACGAGGAGCTGGTGCGTTCGGGCGTACGGCTCATCCTGGGCAGCGCACCGGGCATCGAGGTGGTCGCGGAGTGCGCCGGCGCGCAGGCCGTGAGCACCGTGCAGCAGACCCGCCCCGACGTGCTGCTGCTCGACATCCGGATGCCGCACACCGACGGCCTCGCCGTACTCCGGGAGATCCGCGCCCGCGCCGACACCGGCGACGGCCACTGGCCCGCCGTGTGCATGCTCACCACCTTCGACGCCGACGACTACCTCTCCGCCGCGCTCCACCTCGGCGCCGCCGGCTACCTGCTGAAGGACGCCGACCCGGGCAGGCTCATCGAGACCGTGCGCGTCCTCGCGACCGGCGGCTCCGCCCTCGACCCGGCCGTCACCCCCACCGTCATCGGCGGCTATCTGCACCGGTCGGGCGACGCCCCCGAGGCGGTGCGCGCGGTGGCCGCACTCACCCCGCGTGAACGCGAGGTGCTGACCCTGCTGGCCGACGGCCTGTCGAACGCCCTGATCGCCGACCGGCTCGGCCTCGCGCACGGCACGGTCAAGGACCACGTCAGCGCGCTGCTGGGCAAGCTCGGCGGGCTCAACCGGGTCCAGGCCGCGGTACTGGCCGACCGCGCCGGGCTCACCCGCCGCGACACCGTGTCCGGCGGCGACGAGGACTGACGGGGCCGAGAGGCCGAGGAGGGCGGAAGAGGGCCGAGGAGGCCCGAGGAGGGCCGAGAGGCCGAGGAGGGCCGAGGTCCAGCTGCCCCGCGGGCACAACACCCGCTGATCACACCAGATTCCTTTTCCTGTATTGGACGGAATCGAGGCATATGCACCTTTAGCGCTCAGCCACCGGGGGAGACCGACCGTGACCGGATGAATCCAACCGACCGCGGAGTGTCACTTCTCTCCGTGGTGATCGGACGGAGATGGTGCCCGTGTTCCGACGTCCGTCACGCCAGGGCCGACTCACCGCCGCGCTGCTCGGCGCCCTGCTCCTCTCGTCGCCGGCCACCCCCGAGGCGGCGGCTTCCCAGACCTCGACCACGGCGGCGCCGACCAACGCCGTCGGACGACCCTCCGGCGAGCCCGCCGGCGAGGTCTCCGCGCTCTACCGGAAGGCCGCGGACGCCGCCCGCAGCCATGAACGCGCCCGCCTCAGGTCGCGGGCGCAGAGACACACCGCCGACCGACTCGCCGCCGCCGCCCGCGACAAACGCCGGGAGTACGGCGAACTGCGGCGCGCGGTCGGCGTGGTGGCGGCCACCCACTACCGCACCGGGATCGCGCCGGGCATGGGCCTCGTCCTCGCCCGGAGCCCGGAGGAGTACCTGGACCGCCGGAGCATGCTCCGCCAGGGCAACCGGGCCGCCGCCCATCTGCTGCACACCACCGACCGGGCGAGGAACCAGCTCGCCGAACGGGAGCAGGCGGCCGAGCGCGCGCTCGCCCGGCTGCGCGCGACGGAACGCGAGCGGCTGCGGGTCCGGCGGCAGGTGGAGGCCGAGCTGGTGCGCGCCGAACGCCGGGCGGCGGAGCAGCGGGCGGCCGCCCGGCGCGCGGCGGAGCGGCGAGGGGCGTCCCGGGCGGCGGTCCGCGCCGTTGTCGTCCACCGGTCCGGCTGCCCGGCCGGCCGCACCGCCACCGGCGCCGGTCGCGCGGGCGGCTGGTCGAAGCCGGTCGCCGGCGGCTACCGGCTCACCGCGGGCTTCGGCTCCCGGGGCGGCCGCTGGGCGAGCGGCCACACCGGGCTGGACTTCGCCGTCCCGACCGGCACGCCGGTCCGCGCGGTCGGCCCCGGCGTGGTCGTCCGGACCGGCTGCGGCGACTCTTACGGCGTCCAGATCGTGCTGCGGCACCCCGACGGGCACCACACCCAGTACGCCCACCTCTCACTGCTCCAGGTGACCCCGGGCCAGCGGGTCGAGGGCGGCCAGCAGATCGGGCTGTCCGGCACGACCGGCAACTCCAGCGGCCCCCATCTGCACTTCGAGGCGCGCACCGGCGCCGGGCCGGGCACGGCCGTCAACCCGGCGCCCTGGTTGCGCGCGCGGGGAGTGACCGTCTGACCCTGCGCGCCGGCGCGCTCCGGCCCGCCCCACGCCGAGCACGGGACGGGCCGGAGGACGGGGCCCGGAAACGGGGCGCGGGACGGGCGCGGAACGGGCGCGGAACGGGCGGTAAGCCAACCCTCAGCGACACGGATCACCGCATGCCGATGTACAGCGCGGGGTGGATAGTGGGTAGTCTCGGAAGACCACACAAGTTACTTGCTAGTACGCCGCAGGTACGCGGCCCGCCCCCGCTGGTCCGAGGAGCCGAAATGCAACTCGTCGCGATCGTCGTCACGCTGACCCTCAGCGTGGTCGGCGTAGCGCTGCTCGCACGCGCTGTCGCTGAGATCTGGCGCTTTGTGAAGCTTGGCCAGCCGATCCCGGCCGGCACCCGCACCAACGACTGGAAGCTGCGCACGGCGACGCTCATCCGGGAGTTCCTGGGTCACACCCGGATGAACCGGTGGGCCGTCGTCGGTGTCGCGCACTGGTTCGTCGCGATCGGCTTCCTGACGCTGCCGCCGACTCTGGTGAACGCCTACGGTCAGCTGTTCCAGGCCGACTGGATGCTGCCCGTCCTCGGCGGCTTCGTGCCGTACGAGATGTACATCGAGTTCATCGGCTTCATGACCACCGCCGGCATCGCGACGCTGATGGTCATCCGGCTGCTGAACCTGCCCTCCCGGGCCGGCCGCAAGTCCCGCTTCACCGGCTCCAAGGCGTGGCAGGCGTACTTCGTCGAGTACGTGATCTTCACGATCGGCCTGGCGATCCTCGTACTGCGCGGCCTCGAGGGCGCGCTGCACCACGTGGACTCCTACGAGCCGGCGTACTTCATCTCCTACCCGCTGGTCGCGTTCTTCAGCGGGATGAGCCTGACCACCCTCCAGAACCTCGTCTACTTCTGGGCCATGGTGAAGATCGGCACGACCATGATCTGGATGATCACGGTCAGCCTGAACACCAACATGGGTGTGGCCTGGCACCGCTTCCTCGCCTTCCCGAACATCTGGTTCAAGCGCGACGCCAAGGGCGGCACCGCCCTCGGCGCCCTCCAGCCCATGACCAGCGGCGGCAAGCCCATCGACTTCGAGTCCGCCTTCGACGAGGACAACGCCGAGGAGACCACCTTCGGCGTCTCCCAGGTCGAGCACTTCTCCTGGAAGGGCATCCTCGACTTCGCGACCTGCACCGAGTGCGGCCGCTGCC
>NZ_WMLF01000505.1 GCF_014156695.1 Streptomyces durbertensis
GGTGTGTGCGGCGGCGCGGGGGGTGGTCGCGGATTACGGCCTGGCCGTCGAGGCGGTGCGGGCGGTGTTGGGGCCGCTGCACGAGGCGGAGGTGCGGCAGGCGTTGGAGGCCATGCCGGTGGAGCGGCTGGCGGAGGTGACGGCGGCGCCGTTGCCGTTGGGCCGGGTGGCCGAGAGTGGGGTGCGGACCCCACCGTCGCCGATGTGCTGGACGTGGGTGTGTACCGGTTGCGGGCGGTGCCCGGTGTGGGGGCGCGGACGGCGGAGCAGATCGTGACCGCCGCGTGGCGGCTGTCGGAGGTGGTGCAGGACGCGGTGGCCGTCCATCTGGACGTGGACCGGCCGGAGCCGCGCACGACGGTGCTGGTGAGGGCGGTGCATGTGCTGGTGGACGCGCGTCGTGGAGCGGTTGGAGCCGCTGCTGGAGCGGGCGCGGCCGGCGACCGGGCGGCTGCGGATGCTGTTCGCCGGGCGCGAGGGGCGGGCGCGGGCGCTGGAGGCGGTGGCGGAGCTTCGGGCGGCGGTGGAGGAGGCCGAACGGGCGGGGTTGCCGGAGCTGTTCGCGCAGGCGTCGGTGGACCTGCTGCGGCAGCCGGAGTCGGACGTGGCGGCGTGGGTCGATTTCGAGACGCGTTCGGCGGAGTACTACGGGCTGCTCGCCGAGATCACCGAGCGGCAGCCGGACCGGGCGAGCGCCGAGGGGCGGATGCCGGCCCAGGTGGCCGAACGGGCGCGGGCGCAGGAGCTGGACGACAGCTGCCGGCGGGTCTCGTTGCGCGGCTACCAGGCGTTCGGGGCGCGCTTTGTGCTGGCGCAGCGGCGGGTGATCCTCGGTGACGAGATGGGTCTGGGGAAGACGATCCAGGCCATCGCCGTGATGGCGCATCTGGCCGCCGAGGGGCGGGAGCGGTTCCTGGTGGTGTGCCCGGCGGGCCTGTTGGTGAACTGGCGGCGGGAGATCGAGGCCCGCAGCACGCTGTCGCCGGTGGTGCTGCACGGGAAGGAGCGCGGGTACGCGTTCCGGGAGTGGGTGGCGCGCGGGGGTGTCGGGGTGACGACGTACGAGGCGCTGCGGGGTTTTCCGGTGCCGGAGGGCGTGCCGCTCGGGTTGCTGGTGGTCGACGAGGCGCACGCGGTGAAGAACCCGGAGGCGCAGCGGTCGCAGGCAGTGGCGCGCTGGGCGGCGGACTGCGAACGGGTGCTGCTGATGACGGGCACGCCGATGGAGAACAGCGTCGCGGAGTTCCACAACCTGGTGCGGATCGTCGACGGGCGTCTCGGGGCGCGGCTGGACGAACTGCACGAGTCGGCGGTGCGCGGTTTCCGGGAGCTGGTCGCCCCGGTCTACCTGCGGCGGAACCAGCTTGACGTGCTGGCCGAGCTGCCGAGCGTGCAGTACACGGACGAGTGGGAGGAGCCGAGCCCCTCGGACGAGGCGGCCTACCGGGAGGCGGTCGCGGAGGGCAGCTTCATGCGGATGCGGCGGGCTGCGTACGCCCGGCCGGACGGCTCGGCGAAGCTCGACCGGTTGCGGGAGATCGTCCGGGAGGCGGGCGAGAACGGGCTGAAGGTGGTGGTGTTCTCCACCTTCCGTGAGGTGTTGGCCGTGGTGGAGGAGGCGCTGGGAAGGGGCGGGTACGGCACGGTGTTCGGGCCGCTGACCGGGAGTGTGCCGCCGGCGCGGCGGCAGGAGGCTGTGGACGCGTTCACCGCCGTGGCGGGGCCCGCGGTGCTCCTGGCGCAGATCCAGGCGGTGGGCCTCGGGCTGAACATCCAGGCGGCGTCGGTGGTGGTGCTCTGCGAACCGCAGACCAAGCCCACGGTGGAGCACCAGGCGGTGGCGCGGGTGCACCGCATGGGTCAGGTCCGGCAGGTCCGGGTGCACCGGCTGCTGAACACGGGCGGTGTGGACGAACGGCTGGTGCGGACGTCCGAGACCAAGGCCCGGCTCTTCGACGCCTACGCGCGGCGCAGCACCGTGGCCGAGTCGACCCCGGACGCCCTCGACGTGACCGACGCGGACCTGGCGCGGCGCATCGTGGCGGAGGAACGGGCCCGGCTGGGCGTGGGGGGCGTGGGGGCCGCGACCGGCGTGCGGCTGCCGGGGCAGGACGGGCCCGAGCGGCGGGCGGTGGGTCAGTAGTAGCCGACGCGGCCGTCGACGAGTTCGCGGACGGCGTCGAGGTGGCCGGCGTGACGGGCGGTCTCCTCGATCATGTGGATGAGCATCCACCGGAGGTTGGCGCGGGCCATCGTGAAGTCGGGGTGCCGGCCGGGCTCGTCGAGCTTGTGTGCGGCGGCGATGGCGTTGGAGGTGGCGCACTGCCGCTCGTAGTCGGCGAGGAGCTGGGCGAGGGTCACGTCTTCCGGGACGCGCAGGTCCGCGTCCTCGACGCGGTCGTCGAACTGCGGGTTGTCGGTGGTGGGGCCGCCGAGGAACATGATCTCGAACCAGGCGTGTTCCACCCAGCGGAGGTGGCTGAGCACCCCGACCACGGTCATCAGAGGAGAGGACGGGAGGACGGGCCGGCGCGCGTCCGCCTCGGACAGGCCCTCGCACTTCCAGCGCACGATGGAGCGCTGCATGTCGAGCCAGCCGATCAGCTGGGTGCGTTCGTCGGCGTCGAAGGGCGGGCGTACGCGTTCACCGGATGTCATGGCGGGGACGGTAGCCGGGAGTTGACGCGGACCGCACCGGGTTTTTGTCCGAGGGGGTGCCAGGTACGGGAGTCAGAGCAGGACGACTTCCGCTTCCAGGCGGACGGTGCCGGGGGTCACCGGGGTGCCGTAGACGCCGGCGTGGCCGTTCCGGTCGGAGAGGGAGCGGAGTACGGCCGGGGTGCGCTCGGCGGTGGCGGGGTCCGTGTTGATCATGACGCAGCGCGGGTCGCGCTGGTCGACGCGCAGCTCGGTCGCGCCGATCCGGAGGGTCGCCCCGACCCACTCGTCCTCCACGAACGGCCGGTCCTCCAGGGGCTCCACCAGCAGGTTGGGCCGGAAGCGGAGGGCGTCGGCGGGCACGGAGGCGCGGCGGCACAGCTCCGCGACGGTGGTGGTGCTGATCAGCGACAGCGGCATCTCGTCGAAGACGCCGTTCTTGATCCGCATCAGCCGCGTGCCGGCGCCGACGCGGTCGGCGAGCGCCGGGTCGTCGACCGCGTAGGTCTGGCCGTCGGGGGCGTACACGGTGAGCTTGGAGTCGTCGGGCCGGGCGGGGTCGTCGAACTCCGGCCGGAAGCGGCACATGAGCGGGTTCTCGCGGATCGTCTGCCACGGGAAGCGGCGGGACTGGCTGTCCGGCCGTACGAACGCCCAGCGGCGGTCGCCGGCGACGCCGTGCCAGCCGACGGCGGTCTCGGACAGCGCCTCGGCGGCCAGCGACTTGACGGGGTACCGCCAGATCCGGCGGAGGCGGCCGACGACGGTGGGGGAGTGCGGCATACCGGGTCCTCTCGACGGGAGCGGTCCGGGCGGTCCGGAGCGTCCGGGGTGCGGTGCGGTGCGGTGCGGTGCGGTGCGGTGCGGTGCGGTGCGGTGC
>NZ_WMLF01000506.1 GCF_014156695.1 Streptomyces durbertensis
TTGCCGGTCGCCCCGCCGCGGCGGGCCGACCGTCGGCGTCCGCCCCCCGGACCGCCCACTGTGCGGGGCGGCCCATACGGCGGACTTAGCCGTCGGCTAAGCCGACCGGGAGGGCCCCGGCCGGCCGGTTTCGCTCGTCAACCGTTCAAGTACGTCAGAACTGCCAGGACCCTGCGGTGATCCGCGTCACTCTGCGCCAGCCCCAGCTTCAGGAAGATGTTGCTCACGTGCTTCTCCACGGCGCCGCCGCTGACCACCAGCCGGGCGGCGATCGCCGAGTTCGTCCGGCCCTCGGCCATCAGCCCGAGCACCTCGCGCTCGCGCGGCGTCAACCCCGCGAGGACGTCCTGCCGGCGGCTGCGGCCGAGCAGCTGCGCCACCACCTCCGGGTCCAGCGCCGTGCCCCCGGCGGCCACCCGGGCCACCGCGTCCACGAACTCCCGCACGTCCGCGACGCGGTCCTTCAGCAGGTAGCCCACGCCCCGGGACGAGCCGGCGAGCAGCTCCGTCGCGTACTGCTCCTCCACGTACTGCGACAGCACCAGCACCCCCAGCTCGGGGAAGCGCGTCCGCAGCTCCACGGCCGCGCGCACCCCCTCGTCGGTGTGCGTCGGCGGCATCCGCACGTCCGCGACCACGACGTCCGGCGCCTCGCCGGCCTCGTGCAGCTCCACCACCGTCTTGACCAGCGCGTCGCCGTCGCCGACACCGGCGACCACCACGTGCCCCCGGTCGGTGAGCAGCCGGGTCAGCCCCTCGCGCAGGAGGACGGAGTCCTCCGCGATGACCACCCGCACGCCGGCCCGTACGTCAGCCGTGTCCGCCACGTCTCCTCGTTCCCCCGGTGTCCCCCGGTACCACTGGTCTGCACGGTGCTCGGACCAGCATCCCAGAAGGTGGACGCTCCCGTCAGGGGAGCGGGGGTGGCTGTCAAGCGGGTGTCAGTCCTCTGTCAGGCGCGCGCCGAGCGGTGTGCGCCCGACGTGTGCACCGGTGTGCTTCCGAAAGTGCCTGTCCGAAGGTGCCCTGTCTGATGGTGCCTACCGCGGTGTGTCCTCGTGTCGGTCGCGCCAGGGGATTTCGGCGGTGATGGTGGTGGGGCCGCCGGTGGGGGAGTGGATGAGGAGGAGTCCGTCGACGGAGCCGAGGCGTTCGGTGAGGCCTGCGAGTCCGGTGCCGTGGGTGGTGGTGGCGCCGCCTTGGCCGTTGTCGGTGATCTGGAGCATGAGGCGGTGGGGGTTGTGCCAGAGTTCGACGGTGGCGTGGGTGGCTTTGCTGTGTTTGCTGATGTTCTGGAGTAGTTCGGAGACGGTGTAGTAGGTGATGGCTTCGATGGCGGGTGCGGGTCGGGTGGGGAGGTCGGTGTGGATGGTGACGGGGACGGTGCAGCGGGTGGTGAGGGCGGAGAGTGCGGGGCCGAGTCCTCGGTCGGTGAGGATGGCGGGGTGGATGCCTCGGGCGAGGTCGCGGAGTTCCTGGAGGGCGAGTTTCACTTCGCCGTGGGCTTCGTCGACCATGCGGGCGGCGGCTTCGGGGTCCTCGGTGAGTTTCTCCTTGGCCAGGCCGAGGTCCATGGCCAGGGCGACGAGGCGGGCCTGGGCGCCGTCGTGCAGGTCCCGCTCGATCCGCCGCAGATCCGCACTCGCCGTGTCCACGACCTGGCCGCGGTCCTCCTCCAGCCGGCGCACCTGGCTGGCCAACGGCGACGGGCCCAGCAGGCCGCGCACCAGCAGTCGGTCCACCCAGGTCAGCGCGTGCACCACCCACGGCGTGAGCAGCACCAGCGCGAGACCGATCAGTGCGACCACGCCGATCTCGAACGGGGTGTCCACGTACCGCCCGTCGCCGTACCCGTCGCCCTCGAGCTGGATGCCGGGCTGGCCCGCGTAACGGGGGAAGACCCAGTACCACAGCGGGTGGGTCAGCAGCCCCCAGCCGACGGACCACAGCACCATGCTGGCCACTGCCGAGCACACCGCCCACGGCAGGTGCAGCACGGTGTACAGGGTGTGCCGCCAGGCGCTGCCGCTGCGCAGCGTCGCCCACATCGCGGCCAGCACGCCGCCGCGGCCGGCGGCCGGACGCAGCGGTTCCGGCTCCTCCACGGACGTCCGCAGCAGCAGCCTGGCCCGCCAGCGTTCCAGCGTGCCGACACCGCGGCAGAAGACCAGGGTCAGCGCGAGCAGCGGCACCCCGACGAAGGTGATCAGCAGGCCGGCGCTGGTCATCAGCAGCACATACACGACCGGCGAGACGACCGAGGCGACGACCAGACCGCTGAACAGGTACGTCAGCTCCCGCCACGCCCAGCCGGACACCGGCGCGCGCAGCACCTCGCGGAACGCTCTCGCCGGTGTGTTCGTGGATGTGTTCATCGCGGTGTGTCCTCGTGTCGGTCGCGCCAGGGGATTTCGGCGGTGATGGTGGTGGGGCCGCCGGTGGGGGAGTGGATGAGGAGGAGTCCGTCGACGGAGCCGAGGCGTTCGGTGAGGCCTGCGAGTCCGGTGCCGTGGGTGGTGGTGGCGCCGCCTTGGCCGTTGTCGGTGATCTGGAGCATGAGGCGGTGGGGGTTGTGCCAGAGTTCGACGGTGGCGTGGGTGGCTTTGCTGTGTTTGCTGATGTTCTGGAGTAGTTCGGAGACGGTGTAGTAGGTGATGGCTTCGATGGCGGGTGCGGGTCGGGTGGGGAGGTCGGTGTGGATGGTGACGGGGACGGTGCAGCGGGTGGTGAGGGCGGAGAGTGCGGGGCCGAGTCCTCGGTCGGTGAGGATGGCGGGGTGGATGCCTCGGGCGAGGTCGCGGAGTTCCTGGAGGGCGAGTTTCACTTCGCCGTGGGCTTCGTCGACCATGCGGGCGGCGGCTTCGGGGTCCTCGGTGAGTTTCTCCTTGGCCAGGCCGAGGTCCATGGCCAGCGCGACGAGGCGGGCCTGGGCGCCGTCGTGCAGGTCCCGCTCGATCCGACGCAGATCCGCACTCGCCGTGTCCGTCACCACCCGGCGGCCCGCCTCCAACTCCGCGATCCGCCGCTCCCACTCGTCCGAGGGCGCCAACAGGCCGCGCACCATGGCCCGGTCACCCAACGACAGACCCCTCGCCAGCCACGGCAGGCCCGGCCAGGCCACGAACAGCGCCGTCAGCACGACGGTGAAGGTGAGCAGCCCCCACGGCAGCCGGATGAACGCAAAAAGCGCGTGCCGCCAGGCCACCGGATCCCGCAGCACCCCCCACAGCCACGGCAGGAAACCGTCGTAGCTGCTCCGGCGCCGCGGTGTCGGCTCCTCCACCCGCAGATCGAGCAGCACCCGCGCCCGGGCCCGCTCCCACTTGCCGAGCTCGCGGCAGCCCATCAACCCCAGCGCCACCACCGGCAGACCGATGACGGTGATCGCCATCAGCAGACCCGCGTACAGCCAGACGCTCACGTAGACAAAGCCGAGCAGCGCGAACGGGAGGTTGGTCAGGAGATAGGCGATCTCCTTCCACGTGCTCGCGCTGAGCGCCGCTCGGGGTGGCGGCAGGGGCGCGTCGTC
>NZ_WMLF01000507.1 GCF_014156695.1 Streptomyces durbertensis
CCCCACCAGCCACCGCCGTCGCCCGTGCCGCCCGGCCACGGGCCGGGCACCGGCGCGCCGCAGCAGCCCGGCGGTCCGCACCTGGCGCGCCACGGCCACCCGGGAATGCCGCAGCAGACCCCGCAGCCGCCCGTGCCGCCTTCCCCCGCCGCGCCGCCCGGCGCGCCCGCGCCCGGCGGGTGGGGGAACCACCCGAGCGGTCCGGCCGCGCCCCCGCAGGACCACACCGGCCATCTGCGGCTGCCACCGGGCGACCCGGTCGAGGTGCCCGTGCACGCCGCCCAGCCCGCCGCGCCGGACGTCGCGCACACGGCCGTCGCGGTCCTGCTGATCGGCCCGGCCGGCGCCGGCAAGACCACCGTCGCCCGCTACTGGGCGGACCGCCGCCAGGTGCCCACCGCGCACATCAGCCTCGACGACGTCCGCGAGTGGGTGCGCTCCGGCTTCGCCGACCCGCAGAGCGGCTGGAACGACCAGTCCGAGGCCCAGTACCGGCTGGCCCGCCGCACCTGCGGCTTCGCCGCGCGCAACTTCCTGGCCAACGGCATCTCCTGCATCCTCGACGACGCCGTCTTCCCGGACCGGCCGGTGGTCGGCCTCGGCGGCTGGAAGCGGCACGTGGGGCCGGGGCTGCTGCCGATCGTGCTGCTGCCGGGGCTGGAGATAGTCCTCGAGCGCAACGCCGAACGCAGCGGCAACCGGCGGCTCAGCGACGAGGAGGTGGCCCGCATCCACGGCCGCATGGCCGGCTGGTACGGCTCCGGGCTGCCGATCATCGACAACTCCCGCAAGGACGTGGAGACCACCGCCCGGCTGCTCGACGAGGCCGTCGCCCGCAGCCTGGCCAGCCCGCCGTCCTGGTGACGCCCGCCGCCCCTGCGGCGAGCGGCCCGACACGTGACGGACGCGTGAACCGGCCGCTTCCGCGGCGGAGACCTCGGGCACCTCTCCTCCCCGTGCGCCGCGAGCAGCCGTGGACGCCCCGGCCGCCCCGGGTCGCGCGGCGCGCTCAACCCCGGACCGGCGGTCCGCCGCCAGCCGCCCGGTGGGCCACAAGCCGCCGGGACAGGACTTCCCGGCGAGGGGCTACCCCCCCCCGTTCGGGTGAACGGGCCGGGTGGGCGGCCGGCTCACCGGGTCCGGCCCCCCGACCGGGGCCGGTGCCGGTCGCGCGAGCGCCCGGAGCGGCCGGGCCGGGGGCCGTCCGGCCGCGTTCGACCGGCCGTCCGCGGGCAACGGCCTTACCCTCACGGTATGTCCGAGGTACACACGGCCCGCCGCGCCCGGTTGCGCGACGCCGCGGGCCGCACGGCGGCCCTGGTGTCCCACCCGGCCAACCTTCGGTACCTCACGGGCTGCGCCCCGCCCGGCGCCGCCCTGCTGGTCGGACCGGACGCCCGGGACACGCTCTTCCTCAGCCCGCACGCCACCGGCAGGCCGACCGCCGACCCGGACGCGGTGACCGCCGCCGACCTCGGCGCCGAACCGCGGCGGCTGCCGGAGCCCGGTGACGAACTGCGCTTCCGCTCGGCCGGCGAGAGCGGCGACCCGGCGGTGGCCGCCGCCCGGACGGCGGCCGACCTCGGCGTGGGGACGCTGGCGGTGGAGGAGCACCACCTCACCGTCGCCCGGCACCGGGCCCTCACCGCGGGCGCGCCGCACCTGCGGCTCACGGACCTGGGCCGCACGGTGGAACAGCAGCGGCTGGTGAAGGACGACGAGGAGATCGCCGCCCTGCGCATCGCCGCGGAGATCACCGACCAGGCGCTCGGCGAACTCCTGGAGTCCATCCTGGTCGGCCGCACCGAGCGGCACCTGGCGCTGGAACTCGAACGGCGCCTGATCGACCACGGCGCGGAAGGCCCGGCGTTCCCCACCTCGGTGGCGACCGGCCCGCACGCCGGCGTACCCACCCACACGCCCACCGACCGCCGGGTGGAGGAGGGCGACTTCCTCTCGGTGCGGATGGGCGCCCGCTACCGCGGCTACTGCTGCCAGATCGGGCGCACGTTTGTGATCGGCACCGCGCCGGCCGACTGGCAGATCGAGCTGTACGACCTCGTCTTCGCCGCTCAGCGGGCCGGCCGGGAGGCGCTGGCGCCCGGTGTGGAGTGCCGCGCGGTGGACCGGGCGGCACGTCAGGTGCTCGCCGCGGCGGGCCACGGAGGGGCCGTCGAGACCTGCACCGGGCACGGTGTCGGCCTGGAAATCGGTGAGGACCCTCGGTTGTCCCCCACGGCCATGAGTAAACTTGACGCTCGTGTGCCGGTCACCGTCGAACCGGGGGTCCATCTCCCGGGTCGGGGCGGCGTCCGGATTGACGACACACTCGTTGTCCGCTCCCTCGCGGACGGCGGGCCGGAGCTACTTACCATCACGACCAAGGAGCTGCTCGCCCTCTAGCACGCTAGCGGCGCGTCGAACAAAGCCCCTGGCCGTCCAAGCAGCAGTCTCAGGAGATTCCGCCACCGTGGCCACCACGAACGACCTCAAGAACGGCATGGTGCTCAAGCTCGACGGGGGCCAGCTCTGGTCCGTAGTCGAGTTCCAGCACGTCAAGCCCGGCAAGGGCCCTGCCTTCGTGCGCACCAAGCTGAAGAACGTGCTCTCCGGGAAGATCGTCGACAAGACGTTCAACGCCGGCACGAAGGTCGAGACCGCCACCGTCGACCGGCGCTCGATGCAGTTCTCGTACATGGACGGCGAGTACTTCGTCTTCATGGACATGGACACCTACGACCAGATCCACGTCGAGCGCGCCACGGTCGGTGACGCCGCGAACTACCTCATCGAGGGCTTCGAGGCCACCGTCGCCATGCACGAGGGCAGTCCGCTGTCCGTCGAGCTGCCGGCCGCCGTCGAGCTGGTCATCGAGCACACCGAGCCCGGCGTCCAGGGCGACCGCTCCACCGGCGGAACCAAGCCCGCCAAGCTGGAGACCGGCTACGAGATCGGCGTCCCGCTGTTCATCACCACCGGTGAGAAGATCAAGGTCGACACCCGTACCGGCGAGTACCTCGGCCGGGTGAACAACTAACCGTGGCCGCTCGCAGCAAGGCCCGCAAGCGCGCCTTCCAGATCCTCTTCGAAGCCGACCAGCGCGGCAGCGGCGTCACCGACGTGCTGGCCGACTGGATCCGGCACGCCCGGAGCGACAGCCGGCAGCCGCCGGTCAGCGAGTACACGATGGAGCTGGTCGAGGGCTACGCCCGGTACGTCGACCGCATCGACGAGCTGATCTCCACGTACGCCGTCGACTGGCCGCTGGACCGGATGCCGGTCGTGGACCGCAACATCCTGCGGCTGGGCGCCTACGAGCTGATCTGGGTGGAGGACACGCCCGACGCGGTGGTCATCGACGAGTGCGTCCAGCTCGCCCGGGAGTTCTCCACAGACGACTCCCCGGCGTTTGTCAACGGCCTGCTCGGCCGGTTCAAGGAGCTGGCACCCAAGCTCCGACGCGTCTGACGGCCCGGCCGGCACGCGGGGACAACGGCAGGGGGCCCGGAACGC
>NZ_WMLF01000508.1 GCF_014156695.1 Streptomyces durbertensis
CCGGAGGACAGCGCAGCCCCGGCGCCCACCCCCGCCGAACGCGACGCCTGCCCGCCCGAGCTGCGCCGCGCCGGCGAGTGCGACGCGCGCGAACAGGACGCGGCGGCAGGCGCCGGCGGCGGGTTCCCCTGGACGGCGGTACTGCTGCCGGCCGCGGCACTGCTCGTGCTGCTCGCCCTGCTGGCGCCGCTGCTGTGGCGCACGGCCGTCCGCTCGCGTCGGCTCGGCGCCCGCGCGCACGCCGCCGGGCCGCGCGCCGCGACGCTCGCCGCGTGGCGGGAACTCCTGGACACCGGCTGGGACCTCGGCGTGGCCCCGGACGAGGCCGCCAGCCCGCGCGGCGCGGCCCACCGCCTCGTCGACGGAGGCCGACTGGACGAGGAGGCCTCGGCGGCGGCCCACCGCGTCGCCACGGCCGTGGAACGCACGCTGTACGCGCCTCCGGCGCCCGACCCCGACCCCGCGACTGCCGTCGGGCCGGGCCCGGAGCTGGCGAAGGACGTACGGCTGGTGGGCGCCGCGATGCGCGAGCACGCCGACCGCCGGACCCGGCTGCGCGCACTCCTCGTGCCGCGTTCCGCCGTGCGGGTGAAGTGGGCGGTGGAGGACCGCCGGGCGGCGGCGGCCCGCCGCCTGCGCGGCGCCGCCGAACGCACGGCCACCCGCCTCCGCCCGCCCTTCTCCCGCCGCCGCCCCGGCTGACGGCCCTCAAGGAGGAGGCCCGCCCCGGGCCCTGCCCCGCGGGGCAGGACGGCTGCCCGGGTGCGCCGGACACCAGCGGGCGCCGCACTCGGGCGGCCGGGAACGCCCGGGTCGGCGAGGAGGGGGCCCCTCAACGGCCGTCGGCCGTTCTGAGCCGCCCGGTCCGGTGCTCGGGGAGGGCCGGTCGTGCGACGCGAGAACTCCGCGCCCAAGCCGCCGGGCGGGGGTGGCCCGGCGCTTGGCCGCCACTGGTACGACGGTCAGCTCTGCGGTGCGCGGGTGACCTGGGAGCCGCCGCGGCCCCGCCGACCGTGCCAGCTCGCCTTCTTCCGGCCGGACGCCGGCTCCTCACGGCCGGTAGGACGCAGCCCCGTCGGGCCGGGCGCAGCCCCGTCGGACCGGCCGGGCACAGCCCCGTCCCGGAGCGCGCGGCACGGCGGCCCCCTCGGGCCGACCGGCGGCCCGCTGACCGGGCTCCGTCGCGCCGAACGGGTGAGGGCACGGCGGCGGGCCCGCGGTCGTCCGGGTCAGGCGGCGGCTGGGCGCCGCAGGCGGTCAGCACAAGAAGTGGGCGCCCCGGACCTGTCCGGGGCGCCCACTCGAGCGCTGTGTCACGGCCGTTTGCGGCCGCGACTCACTGGCGTTCGTCGCGGCGGCGCTGCCACCGCTGCTCGATCCGGTCCATCATCGACCTGCGCTGCTTGGGGCGCCGAGCGCTCCCGCCGCCACCGGACCGGCCTGAGCCGTCGGTCTGCGCGGTCTTGGGGCCCTTGCGCCATCCGGTCACCGCCAGGACAGTGCATCCGAGCATCACGAGGAAGCCGAGAACACTGACCCAGATGATCTGCGCGACCATTCCGGACATCAGGAGAGCGATGCCCACCAGGAAGCCCGCCACCGCTTGGTAGACCCGCTTGCGGGACGGTGCGCGCAGCTCACTTCCCTCGAGCGCTGTCGCGAACTTGGGATCTTCGGCGTACAGCGCTCGCTCCATCTGCTCGAGCATCCGCTGCTCGTGCTCAGAGAGCGGCACGTGGTCCTCCTACTCGTCGGTCGCGGGGGCGAACCGTTGCGACCCTTCCAGGATAGGCAGGGAATCGCCCCCGTGAAACCCGCCCCTATCCACCAGTTCCGCCCGGATGACCGGTACCGGTGGACACAGCAGTGGCCAGTTCATTCCCTTACTACCCGTCCGTCATGCCCGACGGCGTCCTTCGATCATACGGCTCCCGGCGCCGGTCTGTTCGGCCGTGCTCACTCCGGCACGACACCGGCCCCGCTCCGGCGGCCCGACAGGGGCGTTCGACGGGCGTGCGGCGGCCCCGGGGGGCCGCTCGTCCGGGTCAGCGGGAGTGGGCCAGCAGGTGGAGCTGGGTGGCCACGGAGTGGAAGGCGGGCAGTTCGGCGGCGGCGGCCTCCAGCTGGGCCAGCGCCTCGACGGCCTGCGGTTCGGTGTCGACGAGCGCGCCGGGGACGAGGTCGCTGAAGACGCGTACGCCGTGCACGGCGGTGATCTCCAGCCCGGTCGCGCCGACCAGCTCGCGGAGCTGGTCGGGGGTGAAGCGGCGCGGCACCGGGTCGGAGGAGCCCCAGCGGCCGTCCGGGTCGGTCAGGGCGCGGTGGGCCTCGGTGAAGTGCCCGGCGAGGGCCCGTGCGAGCACGGCACCGCCCAGCCCGGCGGCGAGCACGCTGAGGACGCCGCCGTCGGGGCGCAGCGCGGCGACCGCGTTGGCCAGTCCCTCGGCCGGGTCGTCGACGTACTCCAGCACGCCGTGGCACAGGACCGCGTCGTAGCCGCCGCGCTCGGCGACCTCCAGGAGGCCGTGCGCGTCGCCCTGGACGCCGCGCACCCGCTCGGCGACGCCTTCCTCGGCGGCCCGCCGCTCCAGGGCGAAGAGCGCGTTGGGGCTCGGGTCGACGACGGTCACGCGGTGACCGAGGACGGCCAGCGGGACGGCGAAGTGGCCGGAGCCGCCGCCCGCGTCGAGCACGTCGAGCACCTCGCGACCGGCGCTCGCGGACCGCCGTTCGAGGGCGTCCTTCAGTACCTCCCAGACCACGGCGGTACGGAGGGCTGCGCGGGGGCGGGTCATGGCGGTGCTCCTCGGCGGATGATCGGGCTTGCCGGGGCCTAACCCTATTGCCTCCGCGCGGACCTCACGGAACGCGCCGCCGCCCGGCCGACCTAGGAGGTGCGGCGCAGCACGGCGGGGGACGCCTCGGCGCGGGCGGCGGGCAGCGCGGGCGGCTTGAGGAGCAGGCGTTCCACCATGCGCAGGAAGATCCCGGCGTCCCGCAGGAGGTCGTCGGCCTGCCGGTCGCTCACGGCATCCCTGAGGCCGGCCTCGGCGCGGGCCCGGCGGGCGGCGCCGCCGGCGAAGTACCCGCTCCACTCGGCAAGCTCCGGGGCTATCTCGCGGAGCACGTCCCACGCGCTGCGGATGCGGCGGCGGGCCCGCTCGGTCGTCTCGGGCCGCCCGCGCGCGGCGAGCACCGCGGCGGCGGCCCGCAGGGCGGCCAGGTGGGCGGTGGCGTAGCGCTCGTTCGGCGTTTCCAGCGTGGCCGCCTCCTCCAGGCCGCGGCGCGCCTGCGCGAGCAGGTCGAGCACGGCGGGCGGGGCGGACGCCTGACGGAGTACGGGGTGGATGTCGCTCGGGGGCCCGGACAGCTTCATGGGCTGGTGCCTCCTTCTCAGCGTTCTGGGCGTTTCCGCCCTTCGCATCCTTCGCCTGTCTGTACGTACACACCCATCGTGGACCCCACCACTGACAACCGGCTCCCACCTGCTGCTAGGGTTTTGGACTGACC
>NZ_WMLF01000509.1 GCF_014156695.1 Streptomyces durbertensis
GCCCAGGCCCATGGGAAGCCGAAACGAGGAAGCGGCGCACAAAAAACCTAGGCACGCCGGGAACGCCGGGACAAGAGAACAAGGAAAGGTAGGACAATCCCGCAAACCCGGTTTTCGGCCGCGTCCGACACCGAGTGGAGGTAGACAGTCGCATAGGCACCTCCAGCGGGTCGACAACGGAAGCGACAGAGAAGAAACGTTCCGAGCTCCGCACTCCGAAGTGCCTGCGCAACCCGGCGGACGCACCCGCCGACCGTCGCACGACAGCGCCGCCCGGGGGCGCACAACACCCCTTCCACCGCACGCCCTCACCGCATATTCACGAGGCGGCATCAAAACCCCGCCGTCCCCCGGCCCACCCGTCCCGCACGGCCGGTGAACCCGGCGGGGTCGGCAGACCAGGGCTGCTCGTTCCCGCGCTCGCGGTCTCACCCCGCGCGCCGCGCATTTGCCCCGGAGCGCGCGGTCGACAGTGGGCCGCACCCATCTCCGCCGTCGTGGAAGGCATGGCGCCGTCCCGGCCGTGCGCCTGGGCTCGGGCCAGGTGGTCGAGTTCGCGACATGGTAACGAAGTGAGCCCCGGCGGCTTGGCGACGTCGTTGGCGAATCCCGGGGCGAGCGTGACGCCGTCCTTCATGACCCGTTGTGGTCGTAAGGCCGACGTCGTGTTCGGGGAGGGTGTCGGTGTCGCTGCGCGCGAGGATGGTCGGCGAGGTTCCTGAGGAGACGGCCCGGGTCGCGCGGGCGGCCTCCTTTCAAGCTTGTGGCCGTACTCGTTCCCGGCCGGGAACGAGTACGGCCACCGCGTGTTCATCGGTTGGTGTGCGGACAGACGAAGATTGTGCGGTGTGGTGCTTCGCTCAGTTGGCGCGACGGGTTTTGACTCCGTGGGCCTCGAAGTCGTAGACGGTGTTGTTGATCCGCAGGCCGTCGACAGCGCCGATCCACATGTGGTCGCGGCCCTTGCTCACCGCGGCGGTGTAGATGATCGGCTGCTCGCCGCCGTCGTTGAGCGCGGTTTTGAGCTGTTGGAAGGTGCACATGGTGGTCTGGTTGCACCCGGTCACGTTCCCCGCGTTGCCCGTGAGGAACCAGTCGCCGGTGGTGGTGGCGTCCAGGTAGGGACTCCAGCGGTTCGTCACGGGGGAGGGACCTGGCATCCACACCATCGTGGAGTAGTTGGTGGCGGGAGCCGCGGTCAGGTTCGGATCGATCTCGAACTTGATCCCCGGCAGGTTCCGTGGGCCACCGTAGGAGATGTTCTCGTTGGTCTGGAAGACGTGGAACCCGACCTGGTTCAGTCCCAGGACCGGGTCGCCGAAGAAATCGACCTCGTTTCCGAAGTCGACCTTCTCACTGGGCGGAGTGAGGGAGGTGGAATCGTCTGCCACCTCGATTCCCAGGCTGCCCCGCCCGTAGGGCGGCCTCGCGGAGGGGCCCTGTACTCCGAAGGAGCCGTACGGGCCGTTCCTGAGGGCGGCAACGGGCGAACCGATCGTGTTGCGGGTGATCACACCCCAGTGGTCCGAGTGTCCTCGGTCTCCGCCGGTCGCGGCGGTCACCGCGTTTCCTCGGTCTCCGCCGGTCGCGGCGGTTGCCGATCCCGGGATGGCCGAGACAGCGATCGCGGCCAGCGCTGTTACCCCGAGTGTCACTCTTCGTTTCACGCCAAAGCGAGCGTTCACGCTTCGCTCCTCATCGTGTCGATTGAAGGGCAGAACGGGCGCCAGAGCGGCGCCCGGTGCAGTGCGCGCCCCACAGTAGGCAGCTCAGCACCCGGGTCTCCCCCGACGCGCTGGGTATATATGACGAGTCCCACCGGAGGGCGAACCGCTACTGCCAATGGCGCAGAGGGGTGTCAGCTGGGCTGATCGCCGGGCTTTCACCGGGATCTACTACTCCAGTCCGGTTTCGCGAATTGTGGCCGTATCCGGCCGGGAACGGGTACGGCCACAGCGTGATCATCGGTGGGTGGCTGGACAATGACGATCGTGCGGTGGCCGCCGGCCATGGATGGCGTAGACCCCGCCCACTGGCGGGCATGTCGCGATCGAGAGCTTCGATTCCGGTGAACCGATGGAGTCTCGGAGAAGGATTTCCGAACGGACGCAGAGGTTCGGCACGGCCCGCACCCTGGCTCTCACGGACGACGAATCGCTCGACCTCATCCGCGAATTCCTGACTGAATACAAAGGTGAAGATGATTCCTCACGCATCGGCTCTGGTCACGTGGCGCAAAGTCCACGTACAGCGAGAAAGCTCCGGGCGGCTGTGTCGACGTACCGGACGGGTACGCCGGGGGCGTTCCGGTACGTGACTCCACGGACCCGCACGCCCCGCGCTCGTCTTCGAGGCGGACGTGTGGGCCTCGTTCGTCGGCGCTGTCAAGCGCAGCTCGCCGACGGTTCCACTCCCTTGACATGCCGCACCCTCAACATCCCGGCGAGGGCCGACCGAGATGCCCGGTCAGCCCTCAGCGCGTCAGCGGATGCGACTCCGTCCGGTGAGGTGGCTTCAGCCGACCTTGTAGCGCAGGTTGGCCTGTACCTTCACTGTCGCCTTGCGCTTGACCAGGATGGAGGCCTTCTTGGTGCTGTTTGAGTTGTTGGTCCAGTGAACGGCGTAACCCTCACCCGGCTTGATCGCCTTCTGGTTCCTGTCGTTGCCGCTGCTGCCCAAGCTGACGTTCAGCGTCTTGCCGCCGGAGGAAACCAGCTCAACCGAGAGAGTCTTCCCCCTCGTCACCGTGATGTCCTGGCGGCATGTCTTCCACTTGGTGCCTTTCGGGAGGGTGCAGCTGAAGTTGGTCGCCTGTGCGCTCACGCTGGACGGGGCGACCGTCGGCGCCGGGGCGCGGAGGGTGTCGGCGCTGGCTGCCGGGGCCATCGCGAGTCCGCTGCCGAGCACCGCGGTCGCGGCACCGAGGGCGAGGCGCCGAGTCGTGATCATCTTCACTCTGTCTCCTTGTCTGCACGTCAACGTGCCCGTGGCGCTCTCGCCTCAGCTGTCGCCACCGAGGCAAGGCGGGCACGGAAACCACACTGAGGGACGCCCCGAGGGGGTTGGGTAGCGCAGCACTCGAAGGTGGGACGTTCTGGATGTCCCGTCCGTGAAACGCCCAGGTGGTTGGACGGCATGACTGTGGGAGATGGGACATTCTGGGAGGCCCCGGTGGCCCGGTAGACGGCGGTGGCGTTCGCGGAGGGCTCGTAGAGGTCGAGTCGGAAGACCGGAAGGCACCGGCCGGTTCGGCGACGGTTGCGTAGAACCCTTTGTCCCTGCCGCCTCGCGCGCAAGCCCGGCGCTTTCGCAGCCCCTGCTCCATACGGGTGGGCATGAACCCGCGCAGCGGCCATGGCCCCGCCTCTGAGCGGCGTGGACACTGAGGTTCTGAGGGCACGGCGAAGCTCAGGTTGAGGAGGGTGTTTGGTGGAGGGGTTGACGGGGTGGTTGGCGGCGAACGCCTGGAGGTTGGAGGGGGTTCGGCCGGGTGGTCCGGTGGAG
>NZ_WMLF01000051.1 GCF_014156695.1 Streptomyces durbertensis
GTCTCGGGGCGTACGACACCCGGACGCGCGATGTCGGGGCGCGCGAGGTCGGGGCGGCTGGCCTGGGGGCGGGCCGTGTCGGGCAGTGCCGCCCCGGGGACGTCCGGGATGCCGGGGGTGTCCGGGATCTGCGGAAGCTCGGGGATCTCCGGGAGGTCGGGGATCCCGGGGATCTCCGGCAGCTCCGGCAGGCCGCCGACGATCGACTCCAGCAGCCCGGTCAGCAGCTTGGTGACGGTCTCGACGATCTTGCCGAGGTCGAGGGACAGCAGCGCCTCCAGCAGCGCGCCGAGATCCGCCGGGGCCTGCGCGGCGCGGGTGGCCGGGTCGGAGGCGAGGGGCGCGGCGCCGGTTGTCGCCCGGTGCTGCGCGAACGCGCGGGTGATCGACTCGGCGTGCCGGTCGGCCTCGGCCTGGGAGAGCCGCGTGCCGTCGCCGCGCAGCGCCGTCGCGAGCAGGTCCTCGACGGGCGTGAGCACGCCCGTGGCGTCCGGCACCGACCGGGAACGTTTCAGCAGCGCCTCGGCCCGCGGCGCGGTGTCGGCGCGCGGCGCCGTGGCGCCCGCTCCGGCGGCCTCGGCGGTCCGCAGCGCCGCGGCCACCGCCGAGTGCCGCTCCGCGGTGGCGCGTTCGACCGCCCGCTCGGCGGCGGTCGTGCCGTCGGCCGCGACGGCGCCGGTGGCTCCGAACGTGAGGGAGCTGATGAGGGCGGCGGCCACGACGCCGGATACGGCCGTCTTCTTCTCCATGGGGACTGACTCCTCGGGTACTGCTCGCTACTGCGGGTGGGGACGATCTCCACGGTTGAACCGACCGCGACGCTCCGCAAGCGGAGAGTGTCCGAGGGTGAGCATTCGGGTGAGCCGGGGTTGTTGTCGGTGGCCACCGCTAGGGTTCTGGCATGACCGTTCCACCGCAGGCGCGGGATCCGCGCGACATCGACCCGGCGGCCTCGGGCAGCTGGCCGGGCAACGAGCTGGAGGAGACGCTGGCGGCGGCGTTGGGCGCCGCGGACGCCGGCGGCCGGCTGCTGGAGGTGCTGGGCCGCAGCAGCTTCTGGGTGCCGCTGCCGGAGGGCGGCGGCCCCGACAGCCAGGATCTGGCCCTGCCGACGGTGCAGTTGTCGGACGCCCCCTACGTGCCGGTCTACAGCTCGCGGGAGCAGTTCGAGGCCTGCGTCCGGATGGCGATGCCGTTCGCGGTGGTGCCGGCGCGGGAGTTCGCCCGCGGGCTGCCGCCGCAGGTGGGCATCGCGGTGAACCCGGAGGGTGCGGTCGGGGTGCCGCTGCCGCCGGAGGCGGTGGCGGAGCTGTGCAAGGAGGGCGGCACCGACGAGCTGACGGGCGTGCGCGGCGGCGCGCGGATGCGGCTCTTCGAGCCTGACTGGCAGGACGATCCGGTGGACTTCCTCGCCGCCGCCGGCATGGAGTTCGCGCGGCTGCCGCAGGTGCGCACGGCCCGCCGCGGCCTGGCCAGCGCCGAGGGCGACCCGCCGGCGCTTTTTGTCGGCGTCGAGCTGGACCTGCTGGAGCCGGAGTCCCGGCAGACGGCGCACGACGCGCTGGCCCGCGCCCTGCACCAGGCGCCGGTGCGCTGGCCGGTGCAGCTGGTCCTGCTCGACGCCGCGCAGGACCCGGTGGTGGACTGGATGCGCACCTGCGTCCGCCCGTTCTACGACCGGCAGGCGCGGTCCGCGTCGCCGGGGGCCACTGGGGCGGGAGTGTGACCGAGTACACGGGAGTGCAGCTGAGTACGCGTACTCAGCGCGCCCGGCTCGGAATGAGTATCGGTATGAGTAGCGCGGGCGTCCCCTTCGCGGCTCGTAAGCTGGTTTGATATTCGGGCGGGGGCACGTCGGTGCCCGCAGCAGGCACCAAGCGGAGAAGGGCGGGCCGACGTGAGCGCGGGTGAGAGCGTCGAGGATCTGCTGCGCCAGGTCTCACCGGGGCAGTACGACGCGTACGAGGCGCTGTTGCGCGCGCTCGGCGACGCACGGCTGTGGATGCTTCTCTGGCAGGGCGGGGCCGGAGCGCCCGACGCCCAGTACGGCAACATGGAGGTGGGCGGCCACGGTTACGTGCCGTGTGTCACCTCCGCCCAGGAGTTGGCCGCCTCGGGATGGGACCGGGCGCACGAGGTCGCGGTCGGCCGGGAGGTCGCCGGCGCGTTGTTCCCCGGCCGTTGGGGCCTGTGGCTGAACCCGCACGCGCCGGGCGGCGGGGTCGGCGTGCCGTGGCTGGACCTGCGGCGTGTCTGCGGCGGCCTCGACGTACTGCCCGCGGGGCCGCTGCGGCTGAGCGAACCGAGCCTGGAGATCCCGGCGTTCTACGCGCAGCTCACCCACGGCGCGCAGTACACCCCGTCGGTGCGCAGCCTGCGCCGGGCGTGGGTGCAGCCGGCGGTCGGGGCGCCCTATCTGGTCATCGGCCTCGACCTGTACGACGGCAGCCCGCCCTCGGTGGAGGCCGTGCAGCAGATGATGCGGCGTTCGGTGAGCGCGGTACCGGAGGGGCTGCCGGTGTCGACGGTCCTGATGTCGGACGAGTACGACCCGGTGGCCATGTGGTTGCGCGCCAACGCCCGCCCGTTCTTCGACCGGGACGCGCAGGGCGCGCCCGCGCCGGCCGCCGCCCCGGGCTACGGCTACGGTTACCCGCGCGCGTACTGAACCACGCGAGCCGCGCGTCCGCACGTGAGCGCCCGGCCGCGCCGCGCGCCGGTGCGCGCGGAGCGCGTTCCCGTGCGCCCTTCCGTTCCGCGCTGCCGTGCACGTCCCGAGGGTGCCTGCCGAGCATCGTGGAGTGGTGCGGGCGTGCCTGGCCGAGCCTGTCCGTGCGTGTACCGGCCGGGTGCGGGCCCGGCGAGCCTCAACAGGACCGCGGCGGGGCGCTCCGGGCCGCGAGCCGGGTGTCACGTCAGCCTGATCGTCTGCTCCGCCTGGCTGGGCATCACCCCACCGAGCCGTGGGCCTGTGGGTGTCGGGCCGGACGCCCGCGCGTGGTGTCGAACCGCGCGTCCGCGCGTCGCGTCGCGCTCGCCGCTTCCGGCGCCGGCTACTCAAAGTGCCTGCGTACAGCGGGTTTCTGAACCGCCGGCAGGTGGGCGACGCGCCCCGGATGGGCGGTATGGACCACTTGGGTCGGGCCGCCGAGTGGATCTGGGTCTCAGCTCGGTATCACCGACATGCGGACGGTTCACACCTATGTAGATGCACAGTAATGTGCGGGCGACCAACCGGTATGCACCACCCACTGACCCCTGAGGTGGACCATGCGAATTTCCAGATCCAGGGTCGCCAAGACGATCGCGGCCACCCTTGCGGTCGGTGTGATCGTCACTGCCTGTGGCAGTGAGCGCGGCCAGGAGGACGACGGCGGCGGCAAGCCGTTCGTCTTCGGCGCGGCGGGCGACCCCCGCTCGCTCGACCCCTCGCTCGCCTCCGACGGCGAGACCTTCCGAGTGACCCGTCAGGCCTTCGAGGCGCTGATAGAGCACGAGCCCGGCGGCTCAGAGATGGCGCCCGGGCTCGCCGAGAAGTGGTCGAGCAACGACGGCGGCACCGAATGGACGTTCAACCTCCGCAAGGGCGTGAAGTTCCACGACGGTGAGGACTTCAACGCCGCGGCCGTCTGCGCCAACTACGACCGCTGGTACAACTGGAAGGGCGTCTACCAGTTCGACGCCATCTCCTACTACTGGCAGAAGGTCTTCGACGGCTTCGCCGAGAACGAGAACAAGGACCTGCCGGAGAGCAACTACGCCGGCTGCGAGGCCAAGGACGACCACACGGCCGTCATCAAGGTGAACAAGGCGACGGCGAACCTGCCGGGCGGCTTCTCCCTCCAGGCGTTCGCGATCCACTCGCCGAAGGCCATCGCCGCGTACGAGAAGGACAAGCCCAGCGGCGCCGCCGACTCGATCAACTACCCCAAGTACACCCAGGAGGCCGGCACGGTCGCCGGCACCGGGCCTTTCAGGATCGTCAAATGGAACAAGGGGAACAAGGAGATCTCCCTTGAGAAGTTCGACGACTACTGGGGTGACAAGGCCAAGGTCGACAAGCTGGTCTTCCGGACGATCGACACCGAGGACGGGCGCCGCCAGGCCCTGCAGGCCGGCAACATCCAGGGCTACGACCTCGTCGCGCCCGGCGATGTGAAGAAGCTCGCCGACCAGGGCTTCCAGGTCCCGGTCCGGGACGTCTTCAACATCTTCTACCTCGCGTTCACCGAGGAGCAGAACAAGGCGTTCGCCGACAAGAAGGTCCGGATGGCGATCGCGCACGCCATCGACAAGGAGAACATCGTCAACACCCAGCTGCCGGACGGCGGCAAGGTGGCGACGCAGTTCATGCCGGACACCATCGAGGGCTACTCGGACAAGATCCAGCCCATCAAGCACGACCCGGAGCAGTCCAAGAAGCTGCTCGACGAGGCGGGCGTGAAGAACCTCAAGGTCGACTTCTGCTACCCGACCGAGGTGACCCGCCCCTACATGCCGGCGCCCGCCGACATCTTCCAGATCATGAAGTCCGACCTGGAGGGCGTGGGCATCAAGGTCACCCCCAAGCCGATGAAGTGGAACCCGGACTACATCGAGACCACCCGGGACGGCAAGTGCGGCCTGTACCTGCTCGGTTGGACCGGTGACTTCAACGACGGCTACAACTTCATCGGTACCTGGTTCGGCGGTTACCAGAAGGAGTGGGGCTTCCGCGACAACACGGTCTTCAAGGCCGTGAAGGCGGCCGGCGCCGAGCCGGACGTCACCAAGCGCGTCGAGCTGTACAAGAAGGCCAACGAGGTCATCATGGACTACCTCCCGGGTATCCCGATCTCCTCCTCGCCCCCGTCCATCGCGTTCGGCAAGGACGTCAACCCGCCGAAGGTCTCCCCGCTGACGCAGGAGAACTTCGCCGAGGCCTCCTTCAAGTAACGCCGGAACTCCGGTACTTCGCGCACGTCACCGCCCGGCCACGACCTGCCGTGGCCGGGCGGCCGTGCCCTGTGACAAGAGAAAGGGGGAACGAGCGTGCTGCGTCTTGTGATCCGAAGACTGCTGCAACTCATTCCCACCCTGTTCGGCCTGTCGGTGCTGCTGTTCCTGTGGCTGAACAAGCTGCCCGGCGGGCCCGCGGCGGCCATGCTGGGCGAACGGGCGACCCCCGAGGCCAAGGCGAGGGTGGAGGCCGCACTCGGGCTCGACCAGCCCCTGTGGGTGCAGTACGGGCGGTTCCTCGGCCGCCTGGTGAAGGGTGACCTCGGCACGTCCTCGCAGACGGGTCAACCGGTGCTGGACGAACTCGTGTTGAGGTTCCCGGCCACCGTCGAACTGGGCCTGTCGGCCATCCTCATCGCCATCGTCGTCGGCATCCCGCTGGGCTACTTCGCGGCCCGCCGCCGGGGCAGCTGGCTGGACGTGACGGCCGTGTCCGGCTCGCTGCTGGGCATCTGCATCCCGGTGTTCTTCCTGGCGTTCCTGCTGCGCATGGTGTTCTCCGTGCACCTGGGCTGGTTCCCGGCCTTCGGCCGGCAGTCCACCGGCATCAACGCCACCGAGGTGACCGGCTTCTTTGTCCTCGACGGCATCCTCACCGGCGAGTTCGACGCCGCCTGGGACGCGATCAACCACCTCGTCCTGCCGGCACTCGCGCTCTCCTCGATCCCGCTGGCCATCATCGTCCGCATGACGAGGGCCAGCGTGCTGGAGGTCCTCGGCGAGGACTACGTGCGCACCGCCGAGTCCAAGGGACTCAGCAACAGCGTCGTGCGGGTGCGGCACGTGCTGCGCAACGCGCTGCTGCCCGTGGTCACCGCCATCGGCCTGCTCACCGGCGGCCTGCTGTCCGGCGCCGTGCTGACCGAGTCGGTGTTCTCCTTCGGTGGCATCGGCTCCTTCCTCAAGACCGCGATCGACGCCCGCGACTACCCGGTGCTGGTGGGCTTCATCATGTTCATCGCCATGACGTACGTCGTCATCAACCTGATCGTCGACCTCGCGTACAGCGTCATCGATCCGAGAGTGCGGGTGCACTGATGAGCACCAAGACAGACAAGATCGACCGCCTCGCGGAACTCACGGCCAGGAGCGAGACCTCCACCGGTGCCAGCCTGTGGGTGGAGGCGTTCCGGCGCCTGCGGTCCAGCAAGATGGCGATCATCGGCGCCTGCGTGATCGCGCTCTTCGTGGCGCTGGCGATCGTCGGCCCCTGGCTCGCGCCCTACAGCGCGGAGGCGCAGACCTGGCGGAACGAGGTCTTCCGCAACCAGGGCATCTTTGTCGGCCCGCGCGCCGAGAACTGGTTCGGCCTGGACCACCTGGGCCGCGACGAGTTCTCCCGCTTCCTCGTCGGCGCCCGGCAGACACTGCTCGTCGGCGTCGTCGCCACCCTGCTCGGCTTCACCGTGGGCGCGCTGCTGGGCGGCCTGTCCGGCGCGGCCCTCACCCTCGGCGGGCGCGTCGGGCGCCGGATCGACACGGTCGTCATGCGGTTCATCGACATGATGCTGGCGCTGCCCTCGCTGCTGCTGGCGGTCAGCGTCGCGGCCGTGCTCGGCCAGTCGCTGACCACGGTGATGATCGCGGTGGGTGTCGTCCAGATCCCCATCTTCGCCCGGCTGCTGCGCGGCGCGATGCTCGCCCAGGGCGGCTCCGACTACGTGCTGGCGGCCCGCGCCCTCGGCGTGCGGAAGCGGCGGATCGTCTTCTCGCAGATCCTGCCGAACTCGCTCAGCCCCGTCATCGTCCAGGCCACGCTGTGCCTCGCCACCGCCATCATCGAGGCCGCCGCGCTGTCCTACCTGGGCCTGGGCAACCCCGACCCCGCGGTGCCCGAGTGGGGCGTGATGCTCGCGCAGTCGCAGGAGTTCTTCGACGCCGCGCCGATGCTCGCCGTCTACCCCGCCCTCGGCATCATCATCACCGCCCTCGGCTTCACCCTGCTGGGCGAGGCCATGCGGGAAGCACTCGACCCGAAACTGCGGAGCTGACGCCATGCCACTGCTATCCGTGGACGAACTGAGCATCACGTTCACCGCCCGTGGCCGGCGCGACGTGACCGCGGTCTCCGGGGTCTCCTTCGACGTCGACCAGGGCCAGGTCGTCGGGCTCGTCGGCGAGTCCGGCTGCGGCAAGTCCGTCACCTCGCTCGCCCTCATGGGCCTGCTGCCCAAGCGCGGCGTGCGGCTCGGCGGCCGCGCCGACTTCGACGGCACCGACCTGCTCTCCCTCAGCCGCGACAAGATGCGCGACCTGCGCGGCTCCCAGCTCGCCATGATCTTCCAGGACCCGCTGTCCTCGCTGAACCCGGTGGTCCCCATCGGCGTGCAGGTCACCGAGATCCTCAAACGGCACCGGGGGATGAGAGGCGAGGCCGCCCGCAAGGAGGCCGCGTCCCTGCTGGACCGGGTCGGCATCCCCGACCCGACCCGCAGACTCAAGGAGTACCCGCACCAGCTCTCCGGCGGCATGCGGCAACGCGCCCTGATCGCCATGGCCGTGGCCTGCGCGCCCCGGCTGCTGATCGCCGACGAGCCGACCACCGCGCTGGACGTCACCATCCAGGCGCAGATCCTCGAACTCCTCAAGGAACTCGTCGACCAGGAGGGCACCGGGCTGCTGATGATCACCCACGACCTGGGTGTCGTCGCCGGCCTCTGCGACCAGGTCAACGTGCTCTACGCCGGCCGCGTCGTGGAGTCCGCCGAACGGCGGCCGCTGTTCGCCGCGCCCACCCACCCCTACTCGCACGGACTGCTCGGCTCCATCCCGCGACTGGACGCGCCCAGGGGCGAGCGGCTCAGCCCGATCCGGGGGTCCATCAACGACCAGATCGCCTGGTCGGACGGGTGCGCGTTCGCGCCGCGCTGCGACTTCTACACCATGGAGTGCCTGACCGGCACCCCCCAGCTCACCGAGCCGCACGCGGCCGGCCACCGGGTGCGCTGCGTCAACCCGGTGCTGCCGGACGCCGCCGGCGCGGCGGCGGACAGGACGGAGGCCGGCGCATGAGCCTGCTCGAACTCAACGGCGTGAAGGTCCACTTCCCCATCCGCAAGGGCGTCTTCTTCGACCGCACGGTCGGGTACGTGTACGCGGTCGACGGGGTCTCGCTGTCCGTCGAGGCCGGCCAGACCTACGGCCTCGTCGGCGAGTCCGGCTGCGGCAAGACGACGCTCGGCCGGGCCGTCCTGCGGCTCAACGACATCACCGAGGGCGAGGTCGTCTTCGACGGCACCGACCTGGCGAGCCTGCCGGACGAGGAGATGCGGCGCTACCGCCGCCGCCTCCAGATGGTCTTCCAGGACCCGCTGGGCAGCCTCAACCCCCGGCAGAACATCGAGTCCATCCTCTCCGAGGGCATGGCCGCCCACGGCATCGGCGCCGACCAGGACGAACGCCGGGAGAAGATCAAGGAGATCCTGGCCAAGGTCGGGCTGCCGTCCGGCTCGCTCTCCCGCTACCCGCACGAGTTCTCCGGCGGCCAGCGGCAGCGCATCGGCATCGCCCGCGCCCTCGTCCTGGAACCGGACGTGATCATCTGCGACGAGCCGGTCTCCGCGCTGGACGTCTCCATCCAGGCCCAGGTGATCAACCTGCTGGAGGACGTCCAGGAGTCGATGGGCCTGACGTACCTGGTCATCGCCCACGACCTGGCGGTCGTCCGGCACATCTCCGACGTCATCGGGGTGATGTACCTCGGCTCGCTCGTCGAGGAGGCGCCCAGCGACCTGCTGTACGCCGAACCCCGGCACCCGTACACCAGGGCGCTGATGTCGGCCGTGCCCGTGCCCGACCCGGAGGTGGAGGACAGTCGGGAGCGCATCCTGCTCTCCGGCGACCTGCCCTCGCCCGCGTCGCCGCCGAGCGGCTGCCGCTTCCACACCCGCTGCCCCTGGCGGCAGGACACCCTCTGCGCCACCGACCGCCCCGAACTGCGGGACGTCGGCGGCGGGCACCGGGTGGCCTGCCACTACGCGGCGGAGATCGCCGACGGCCGCATCCGCCGCGCCGACGAGTCCGTCCCCGCCACACCCCCCGGACCACCGTCCGGAGCCTCCGCCCAGCCGGAGGCGGCGGAAGCCGCCGGTGACGGCCCGGTGGAGCGGCGCCCCGAACCGGCCGCCAGCGAGTAGCGGCGCGCCCGCGCCGAGGCACCGCCGATGTGCCGCGCGGCCCCGGAACGTTCCCCGGCGGGGGACGGCTCCGGGGGCGGACGGCGTTCACAACAGCTCCGCTCACCCCCCTTGCGCTCGGCTCGGCCGGTCCCGGCGAGGAGCGGGCCTCGCCGCTCCCGGCCGGTCGGGAGCGGCGGCATGTCGCCCCCGGGCCCGCCGAGTCGTCTCGCGGAGGACGAGGGGGCGGCGCCCGCTCCGAACGGTGCCGCGGGCCTGAGGGGCGCCGGGCGCACGGTGTGTCGCGGCGCGTGTGCCGCGCTGCTCGGCGCGCCTCGCGCGGCCGCCTCACACCGTGCCGTGGTCCTCGTCGCGCCTGGGGCGGGGGAGGTGCAGGCCGAAGAACATCGCGGCGAGGCGCAGTGCGAAGACCAGGCCGGCGGAGACGACGGTGGCCGGGCCCTGCGCCACCTCCAGCCAGTGCAGCACCAGGTAGCACAGCGCTCCGGCGAACGCGGCCGTCGCGTACACGTCCTCCCGCAGCAGCAGCGGCGGGAACTCGCCGCACAGCACGTCCCGCACCACCTCGCCCGTCACGCCGGTCAGCACGGCGAGGATCAGCACCGCCAGCGGCGTGACGCCGGAGTCGAGGGCGGCCCGGGCCCCGATCACCGTCACCACCGCGAGGCCGATCGCGTCGACGACCAGCAGCGAGCGGTGCGGCAGCTTCCAGAACCGCAGGTAGAAGATGGTGCCGACGCCGACGCAGGCGATCACCGTCAGCAGCACCCAGTCCTGCGTCCAGTACAGGGGGTGCCGGTCGAGGATCAGGTCGCGGAGGGTGCCGCCGGAGACGGCGGCGGCGAACGCCAGGACCAGCCCGCCGAAGGGGTCCATGTTCGCCCGGTGCGCGGCGAGCACGCCGCTGGCGGCGAAGGCCGAGACGCCGACCAGGTAGAGCACGTGCAGCATGCCCGGATCATCCCACCCGGCCCGGCGAAGGCCGGGCGGCCTACCGACATGCGAGACCCCACTGGCGAGCAAGGGGCGTAGTGCGCCGCCCGCCGGACAGGACCTAGAGGCCGATGATCCGTACCCGCTGCCCACACAGTCTGACCATGTCGTCAGCGTCGGACGTGAGGACCGCCACCACCCCCGGTAGGCGCAGTGCCGTCTCGGCGACCATGGCGTCGATCGCGTACTTGTGGCCGTGTAGCCCGGCTCCCTTCAGGAGCTGAGCGCTGCGGCGAGCGGTCTCCTTGGTCACCGCCTCCACCCGGACGCGAGACAGAAGCCAGGTCAACCTCGCCATATCCACGCCGCCATAGGACACCTCGATGATCGTGGCAGCCGACATGACGACATCGACCCCGTCACGCTCGGCTTGCTCGAGGAGCCGCATCACCTTGCGATCCCGGTCGATCCACGAGGAGAAGCCCTGTGAGTCGAGCACCAGCGATTCGACGTTCACGCTGCGCGCTCCGCCTCCTCGGTCCCGTGCAGGAGTGTGCGCGCCTCGGCCATCTCCTCCTCGGTGAACTCCCCGAACTCCCTCTGGTAGCTGTCCAGCTCCTCCCGTAGGAGCCTGCGCCGCTCAGCCCGTTCGGCCAGCTCGGTGATGTAGCCGGAGACGTTGTCCGTGTGGGTCTTCATGCTCTCCAGCAGCTCTGCTGGGAGCGTGATGGTGACCTTCTTCGTCTTCGCCATCACGCGACCATACCATGGTGTTACCGGTGTGAGGGTAAAGGAACCGGCCCTTGTCAGGCCCCGCGGGCGTCAGCCCGCCACGCGTTCGCGGCGGCGGGTGGTGTCGATCGTCGCCGAACCCACTACCCTGGTGCCCTGGTACAGGACGATGGCCTGGCCCGGCGCGACGCCGCGCACCGGCTCGGCGAACTCCACCCGCAGCTCGCCGTCGACCAGTTCGGCGGTGACCGGGGTCTCCTCGCCGTGCGCCCGCAGCTGCGCGGTGTAGGAGTCGGGGCCAACCGGCGGCTCGCCGCACCAGCGCGGCCGGATCGCGGTCAGCGCGACGACGTCCAGCGCCTCCTTCGGGCCGACCGTGACCGTGTTGTCCACGGGGGAGATGTCCAGCACGTAGCGCGGCTTGCCGTCGGGCGCGGGGTGCCCGATGCGCAGGCCCTTGCGCTGGCCGACGGTGAAGCCGTACGCGCCCTGGTGGGTGCCGACCGTGCGGCCGTCCTCGTCGAGGATGTCGCCCTCGGCCGTGCCGAGGTGCTTGGCGAGGAAGCCCTGGGTGTCGCCGTCGGCGATGAAGCAGATGTCGTGGCTGTCCGGCTTGCGCGCCACCGCCAGGCCGCGCCGCTCGGCCTCGGCGCGGATCTCGTCCTTGGTCGTCGTGGTGTCGCCGAGCGGGAACAGCGCGTGCGCCAGCTGCCGGTCGTCCAGCACGCCGAGCACGTACGACTGGTCCTTGGCGGCGTCCGAGGCGCGGTGCAGCTCGCGGCGGCCGTCGTCGGTGGTCACCACCGTCGCGTAGTGCCCGGTGCAGACCGCGTCGAAGCCCAGCGCCAGCGCCTTGTCCAGCAGCGCCGCGAACTTGATCTTCTCGTTGCAGCGCAGGCACGGGTTCGGCGTCCGGCCGGCCCGGTACTCCTCCACGAAGTCGTCCACCACGTCCGCGCGGAAGCGTTCGGCCATGTCCCAGCAGTAGAACGGGATGCCGATGACGTCGGCGGCCCGGCGGGCGTCGCGCGAGTCCTCGATGGTGCAGCAGCCGCGGGCGCCGGTGCGGAAGGACTGCGGGTTGGCGGACAGCGCCAGGTGCACACCGGTCACGTCGTGCCCGGCCTCCACCGCCCGGGCGGCGGCGACGGCGGAGTCCACGCCGCCGGACATGGCGGCCAGTACACGGAGCCGCTGCTGCGGCGCGGTCGAGTCAGTCATAACACGTCAAGGGTACGGGTGCCCGGAGGCGGAACCACCCGGACGGCGCAACCGTTGTGCGCGTGACGGGACGGCGGGCGGCACCAGGGACGTGGGGCGGATGGCGGCGGAAGCGGAACGGCGCGGCGGACTCAGCCGCCGCGGCCTGGTCGTCGGCGGCGGCGCGGTCCTGCTCGGCGGCGCCGCCTACACCCAGCGGGACACCCTCGGCCGCTGGTGGTGGCGGCTGCCCGGCACCGAGAAGCCGCGCCGTGAGGGCGAGGTCGACTTCCCCGGCGCCGAGTGGGTGGCCGCCTCCCCGGCGAACTGGCGGCGGGCGAACCGGCCCGACGACTACCGCATAGACCGGGTGGTCATCCATGTCATCCAGGGCAGCTACGCCGTCGCGCTGAAGGTCTTCAGCGACCCGGGGCACCGGGCCGCCACCCACTACGTGCTGCGCACCGGCGACGGGCACGTCGCCCAGGCCGTCCGCGAGTTGGACGTCGCCTACCACGCCGGCAACCGCTCCTACAACGAACGCAGCGTCGGCATCGAACACGAGGGCTTCGTCGACCGCCCCGCCGACTTCACCGACACCATGTACCTGGCGTCCGCCCGCCTGACCGCGAACATCTGCGACCGCCACGGCATCCCCAAGGACCGCGAGCACATCATCGGCCACAACGAGGTCCCCGGCGCCGACCACACCGACCCCGGCCCCCACTGGGACTGGCCCCGCTACCTGCGGATGGTGCGCGACGCCAAGCCGGTGCCCTCCCCGAGCCCGACGCCCTCGGTGACCGAGGCAGGCGACGGCTCCTAGCAGCCCTCCGTCCGCGTCAGCTCAGACCTGCCGAGCGGGCGCGTTCGACGGCCGGGCCGATGGCCGCCGCGAGCGCGGCGACGTCCTCGGCGGTGGACGTGTGGCCGAGCGAGAAGCGCAGCGTGCCGCGTGCCAGCTCGGGGTCGGCGCCGGTGGCGACGACCACATGGCTCGGCTGGGCGACGCCGGCCGTGCAGGCCGAGCCCGTGGAGGCCTGGATGCCCTGGGCGTCCAGGAGGAGCAGCAGGGAGTCGCCCTCGCAGCCGGGGAACGCGAAGTGCGCGTTCGCCGGCAGCCGGCCCGCCGGGTCGGGGTCGCCGCCGAGTACGGCGTCCGGCACGGCCGCCCGTACCGCGTCGACCAGCTCGTCCCGCAGTGCGCCGACCTGCGCCGCGAACTCCTCCCGACGCGTCGCGGCCAGCTCGGCCGCGACCGCGAACGCGGCGGCGGCCGGCACGTCCAGGGTGCCGGACCGTACGTCCCGCTCCTGGCCGCCGCCGTGCAGCAGCGGCTCCGGCGTGTGCTCCCGGCCCAGTACCAGCGCGCCCACGCCGTACGGCCCGCCGATCTTGTGGCCGGTCACGGCCATCGACGCCAGCCCGCTGGCGTCGAAGTCGACCTCCGTCTGACCGACCGCCTGCACCGCGTCCGAATGCAGCGGGAAGCCGAACTCGGCGGCCACCTCGGCGAGTTCGCGGACCGGCATGACCGTGCCGATCTCGTTGTTGGCCCACATGACGGTGGCCAGCGCGATCCGCTCCGGGCCGCGCTCGGCGGCCGCCCGCAGCGCCTGCGGATGCACCCGGCCGACCTCGTCGACGGGCAGCCACTCGATCTCCGCGCCTTCGTGGTCCGCGAGCCAGTGCACCGCGTCCAGCACGGCGTGGTGCTCGACCGGGGAGGCGAGCACCACCCGGCGCCGCGCGTCGGCGGCGTGCCGGGACCAGTAGAGACCCTTGACGGCCAGGTTGTCGGCCTCGGTGCCGCCGCCGGTGAAGACGATCTCGCTGGGGCGCGCGCCCAGGGCGGCGGCCAGCCTCTCCCGCGCCTCCTCCACGGTGCGCCGGGCCCGCCGCCCGGCGCTGTGCAGCGAGGACGCGTTGCCGGTGTGGGCGAGCTGGGTGGTCAACTCCCGCACCGCCTCCGGAAGCATGGGGGTGGTGGCGGCGTGATCGAGGTAGGCCATGGTGACCAGATTCTACGGCGCCTCCCCGGCCTGTCAGGACGGCAGGGGAACCGCCGGTTCCGGGGTTCTGCTCACGGCGGCAGGGGAGCGGCGGCGTCCGGGTCGAGCAGCGGGGCCAGCAGGTCGCCGTCCCGCGCCACCCGCGCGGCCACGTCGTGCAGGTCCAGCGCCAGCTCCTCGGGCTTCCCGCACCCGGCGACCTCCTCCCAGGTGAGCGGCGTGGAGACGGTCGGCCGTGCGGTCGCCCGCAGGGTGTAGGGCGCGGCGGTGGTCTTGGCGTGCGCGTTCTGGCTGTAGTCGATGAAGACCTTGCCGGGCCGTAGCGAGCGGTCCATGCGGTGCAGCGCCAGGTCAGGCATGGCCTGCTGCGCGGCCATCGCGAGCGCCTTGGTGTAGCGCACGACCTCCGCCGAGGGCGTCGGCTCGATCGCCGCCAGCAGATGCAGGCCCACCGAACCGGACGTCTTCGGCCAGGCCGTCACGCCGTCCTCCGCCAGTCGGTCCCGCAGCCACAGCGCCACCCGGCAGCAGTCCACGACCGTCGCCGGCGCGCCCGGGTCGAGATCGAGGACCAGCCGGTCGGCGACCTCGGGCCGGGCCGCCCGCCACTGCGGGACGTGCAGCTCGGTGACCAGGTTCGCCGCCCACATCAGGCTCGGCAGGTCGTCCAGCACCACCTGGCGCGCGCCGGGCGCGTCGCTGCGAGGCACCGTCGCGACCGTGACCCACTCGGGGGTACCCGGCGGCACGTTCTTGGCGAAGAAGCGCTGCCCGTCAGGACCGTCCGGGTAGCGCAGGAAGCTCAGCGGCCGTCCCGCCAGGTGGGGCAGCAGCACCGGCGCACAGGTGGCGTAGTGGTGCAGCACCTCCCCCTTGGTCGTGCCGTCCGGGTAGAGGACCTTCTCCAGGTTGCTGAGGGCGATCCGCCGGCCCTCCACAAGCGTGATAGGCGGCATACCCTGAGAATCGCACAAAGAGCGCGAATGGGGTGATCCGGGTGCGGTCCATCTGGAAGGGCTCCCTGTCCTTCGGTCTGGTGAGCATTCCCGTCCAGCTCTACGGGGCGACCGAGAACCACAGCGTCAGCTTCCACCAGATCCACCTCGCCAACGACTGCGGCGGCCGCATCCGCTACCGCAAGGTCTGCGAGATCGAGGAGGTGGAGGTGCCGCCCGAGGAGATCGGCAAGGGCTTCAAGGCCGACGACGGCACCACCGTCCCGCTCACCGACGAGGACCTGTCCTCCCTGCCGCTGCCCACCGCCAGGACGATCGAGATCCTCAGCTTCGTCCCGGCCTCCGAGATCGACCCCATCCAGCTCGACCGCGCCTACTACCTGGCCACCGACCACGCCGCCGCCGCGAAACCGTACGTCCTGCTGCGTTCCGCGCTCACCCGGACGGGGAAGGCGGCCGTCGCCAAGTTCGCCCTCCGGGGGCGGGAGTCCCTGGGGCTGCTGCGCGTCGTCGACGACACGCTGGTGCTGCACTCCATGCTCTGGCCCGACGAGGTCCGGTCCGCCGGCGGACTCGCCCCGGCCGAGTCCGTCACCGTCCGCGACGCAGAACTCGACCTCGCCGAGACGTTGATGGACTCCCTCGGCGACCTGGAGTGGGAGGACCTGCACGACGAGTACCGCGAAGCGGTGGAGGAACTGGTCACCGCCAAGCAGGAGGGCCGCACCCCCGAGGAACCGGCCGCCGCGCCAACCGGAGGCAAGGTCATCGACCTGATGGCGGCGCTGGAGAGCAGCGTCGCCGCCGCCCGGGAAGCGCGCGGCGGCGACCGCGAGGCCACGGTGCACGAGCTGTCGGCCGGCCGCCGGAAGGCGGCGGGGGAGGAGGAGGCCGGCGAGCGCAAGCCCGCGAAGAAGGCGGCTTCTTCCAGGAAGGCCGCGTCATCGAAGAAGTCCGCCTCCGGGAAATCCGCCTCCGCGAAGAAGGCCCCGGCCAGGAAGGCCGCCGAGAGCGGCGGAGGCCGGACCGCGAAGAAGGCCACGGCCAAGAAGACCGCCGCGAAGAAGGCCACGGCCAAGAAGACCGCCGCCGCGAAGAAGACCACCGCCAAGAAGACGGCGAGCCGCAAGCGCGCCTCCTGAGCGCGGCGGCCCGCCGGTCGGTGCCTGCCGGTGGCCGCCCTGCCGGTCGGCGCCCTCAGGACTGCCAGAGGAACGCGGCCTTCGCGCAGTCCTCGCAGACGAACGCGTAACCGCAGCCTCCGCCGCCGAAGTTCGCGGACGTCTCGTGGTGCCGCCCCTCCTCCAGCTGCATCGCCAGGTCCATCAGCCGACCGCAGGACGGGCAGTCCGGCGTCTCCTCCCCCTGCAGCCAGCCCGGCTCCCCGCCGAGCTGCCCCAGCGCCTCGCGCTGCGGCCGGCCGGTCCGCTTCGCCCAGCCGGTGGACGCCTCGTAGTAGTCGTCGCTGTCGACGCGCTCGTAGCCGAAGACGCTCACCTCGCCGAGCTTTGTCGCCCCCTCCTCCGGCGCGCGCACCGGCGAGGGCAGCTCCTCGGCGGGGAAGACGTAGGCGGCGTTCCCGCCGGCCGTCGGATCCCACTCCTCGCACATGCCCGGGTCGTTCTGGCACATGAACACGGCGAGCAGCCCGCGTCCACCCACCTCGCCACGGCCGGCGTGGCGGCCGAGATCGTCCAGCGGCAACTGGGCCAGGAACTGCATCGGCCCCTTGCAGGTGGCACACGACGGCCAGCTGAAGTCGCCCGAGTTCAGCGGCAGTCCGCCGGTGCGGCCGACCGGGGAGGTCTCCTCGCCCGGCCCGGCATAGGTCATCAGTGTGATCACCCCCACCACGATAGGACTTCCGCCCCCACGCGCCACCCGGCGCGCGCGAACCGGCCACGCCGTGCGCGTTCACGCCCCGCCGCGCAACTCCGCGAGCCGGCCGAGTGCTTCCGCCGCCGAGTGCCGTTCTGCCGCGCGCGGTCAGTCCGGGCGGGCGGTGAGAGTGAGGTGGGCGGGGATCGTCGGGTCGTTCGCCGGGGGCGGCTCGGGTAGGACCAGGGTGGTCAGGAGGGGGAAGCGGTGCAGCCAGCGGCCGCCGTTCTCGGTGGGCCGGTAGCCGCCGGGCAGCCACAGGGCGGTGAGGCGGTCGCGGTCGAGGAGTTCCAGCAGTTCGGACGGCCGGTAGTCCGGGGCGGCGACCTGCACCCGGGACCGGCCGCCGAGGGCCCGCAGGGCGCGCAGGTGCGCGGTGTGGTGCGCGGTGAAGTACAGCCCCTCCCCGGCCAGCCCGGAGACGACCTCCTCCGCGTAGCGGTCGGTGTCGAACCGGTACCAGGACCAGGCGAGTTGGCGACGGACGGCCAGCGAGGGGTGGTCGCGGTAGCGGGCCAGGAGCGGCAGCGCGGCCTCGCTGCCGAGCCGCGTCGCGACGAGCACCACGTTCAGCGCCACCTCGTCGGACAGGCCCTCCGGGCCGGGCAGCAGAGTGAGCGCCGTCGGTGCGCCGAGATCGATCAGCGTGCGCACCGCGCGCCCGTCGCGCGGCGGCACCAGCGGCGCGGTGAACTCCTGGACCCGCCGCCGGACGCCGTCGTCCAACCCGGCGGCGTCCGGCAGGCAACTCGCCGCGAGCAGCCCCCGACGGACGGCGGCCGGTGAGGGCTGCTCGCTCTCGTCAACGGGCAGCAGCCCTGCTACGAGCCTCGTCTGCTCGTGCGGCTCGCCGAGGGCGACGGCCATCCGGACCACGTCCTCCCACTGCGGTCGGTGGGCGTTGACCAGCAGCATCGGGAGGTCGCCCTCCTCCAGGGCGGCGCGGGCGGCGAGATGGTCCTGGAAGCTGCGGTGCGCGAAGTGCACCCGGCCGGGCGCCGATTCGCGCAGCAGCCCGGAGCGGGACAGCAGGTGCTCCAGCACCACCTCGGGCCCGCGCTCGGTGTCGTCAAGCGCCCGGCCTATCTGCCGCAGCGCGTCGGAAGTCGCCATCTCCGACTGGTGGTTGCGCATCATCCAGTGCGCGAGCCGCTGGAGCAGACGTAGCCGGGTGTCGCGGTCGAGAGACCCACCGGCGACCGGTACGCCACGCTCGTCGTCCCGTCGCTCCAACAGCAGATCGAGCGCCGCGTCATACAACTCGCGGCGCTCGAACGGGACTTCGCCGCCGCTGTGGCGGTTGAGGGCGCAGAGCAGGGCGCACAGCAGCGGGTGCACCGCGAGCTGTGCCAGCGCGGGGTTCATCAGCACCGCCTCGTACAGTGCGCGACCCGCCGCCGGGTCGGCGCCGGCGGCCGTGTGCCACCGGTTGATCAACTCCCGCACGTCGCCGGACGCGAGCGGGGCGAGCGTCAGCTCGTCGAAGCGCACGTCGGCCAGCCATTCCTCCCGTACGGCCGACGGGCGGGCGGTGACAACCCACCGGTTGCCGGGGAAGTCCCGCACCAACTCCCGCAGCCAGCGGCGTGTCGTCTCGCGCTGCTCGGCCGGTATCTCGTCCACGCCGTCGACCAGCAGCAGGCCGCGCCCGGCGTTGAGCACCCGGTCGGCCCAGCCCGCCGGCTGGGCGCCGGCCAGCGGACTGCGCACGGCGTGCAGGAAGCGGTCCGGGGTGGGCGGCGTCCCGCCCGCCAGCACCCGCCGCAACGGCAGCAGGAACGGAACCCGGCCCAGCAGCCCGGGCGGTGCGGGCCGCTCACCGCTCCCGACGGCCGTCAACGCCAACCACTGCAGCAGCGTTGTCTTCCCGGCCCCGGCCGGCCCGCGCAGCACCACACGCTCCCGCGCGGCGAGTGTCCGCGTCACGGGTGCCGGCGGCTCCACGCCGCTCGCCGCCTCCAACGGCACGTACGCCGCTTCCAGCGGCCACTCACGCACGCTGCCGCCGTCAAGGCCGTGGATCGTCAACTCGCCGTGCCGGTTGCCGACGTGCTCCGCGTACCGCTGCTCGAAGCGGGCGTCCTCGGCGAGCGGGGAGGGCGTGCGCTCCAGCAGCAGGGCGGTGTCCGCCGCGAGCCCCGCCAGATCGCGGGAGTGCTCGACGAGCGTCCGGTTGGCAAACGTCGAACGGCTGGCGAAGAACTCCAGCACATGCGCGCAGACCGCCGTCAGCAGTGGCTCCAGCAGAGCGGCCGCGTCGGCCGAAAGCCCGCCGTCGGGCCGGGGCAGCCGCGCCGCGAGCGCCGCCGCGCCCAGCCGGACCGCCTGCACCTCGTCCATGTCGAGGTCGCCGAGCCCGGACAGCGCCGTGGCGAGCGCGTCGGCCAGCTCCCGCCGCAGCTCCTCGGGCAGCGTGTCGTACGGCCCGCGATCCCGGGCGGAACGCTCGACGGCCTCCTCGGCGAGCTTCCGCAGATCCCGCTCGCCAAGCGTGCGCTTCTCCCCGCCCAGTGTCAGCCACGCCCCCAGCCGCACCGGCCGGTCGACCAGGCCGGCCCCGGGGCCGGCCCGCCGCACCAACCGCCTGACCAACGGCACAACGGCGGCGGACGCAAGACGCGCGACGACAGCGGGTTCCATGCCCGAGATCCTAGGCCGAGCGCCGCTACGCTGAGCCGATGGCCAACGGAGGTGCGAGGGTGGGTACTTCGGGCGAGACGTTCCTACGGGACTTCCACGCGGTGCGCCCAGCCGTGACGTCGGAGGTGATGGCCGCCGGGCGGGGCGCCGACGGCCGATCCAGCTACGCACTCGTCCGCGACGAGGTCGGGGACGCCGAGCGGGTCCTCGACCTCGGCTGCGGAGACGGCCACCTGCTCGAACTGCTGGCCGTGACCGGCCGCGACCCGAGGTGCCTCGCCGGCGTCGACCTCTCCACCGCCTCCC
>NZ_WMLF01000510.1 GCF_014156695.1 Streptomyces durbertensis
CGCCATGTTCGCGCGCCTGCGCGCCTGGCTGGACCGGCTGCCGACCGAGGACGGCACCCGCCTCTCCGTCCACCTCGCCCACTCGAAGTCGGCGCTGAACGACGAGTTCGCGGAACTCCTGCGGAGCAGCCACCAGCGGATCGCCGCCGTCGACGCGGAGAGCCCGGCGCCCTCGCGCAGCTCGCGCCGCCCGCACGGCGCCCGCGCCGCGCACGCCGAACTGGTCGCGCACACCTGGCTGCGCGGCCGCAAGAAGGCGATGCTGGCGTCGTTTGTCGCCGGGACGGTCGACCAGCTGCTGTTCGCCGGGCTGAAGAGCCGCCACCTCGCACTGCGGCATCTCGCCGTCGCCGGCAAGGTTGTGGTGATCGACGAGGCCCACGCCTACGACACGTACATGAACGTCTACCTCGACCGGGTCCTGGCCTGGCTGGGCGCCTATCGGGTGCCGGTGGTGATCCTCTCCGCGACGTTGCCGGCCGACCGCCGCCGGCAGTTGGTCGACGCGTACGCCACGGGTCGGGAGGGCCAGCAGCCGCAGGCAACCGACACGCTCGACGAAACCCCGGGCGACTACCCGCTGTTGACGGCCGTCGTCCCCGGAGAGCCGGCGCCGCTCGTGGAGCGGCCCGCGCAGTCCGCGCGCGGTGGTCGTGTCCACCTGGAGGCGCTGGAGGACGACGACCCGGAAGCGCTGGCCGACCGGCTGACGGACGAACTGCGCGACGGCGGCTGCGCGCTGGTCGTGCGCAACACCGTGCGCCGCGTCCTGGAGACCGCCCGCGTCCTGCGCGCCCGCTTCGGCGACGAGCACGTGACCGTGGCTCACTCCAACTTCCTCGATCTCGACCGCATGGCCAAGGACGCCGACCTCCTTCGCCGCTTCGGTCCGCCGGGCCGCGCCACAGGGCGCCCCACCGGCCCGCACGTCGTCGTCGCCAGCCAGGTGGCGGAGCAGTCGCTGGACGTCGACTTCGACCTGCTCGTCACCGACCTCTGCCCGGTGGACCTGATGCTCCAGCGCATGGGCCGGCTGCACCGCCATCCACGCGGCGTCGACCAGGTCGACCGGCCGCCACGGTTGCGCACCGCGCGCTGCCTCGTCACGGGCGTCGACTGGTCGGCTGACGTGCCGGAGCCGGCGCGCGGTTCGGTGGCCGTCTACGGCGCGTACCCGCTACTGCGTTCGGCCGCCGCGCTGCTGCCGCACCTCGTCGACAAGGAGCCGCTGACGCTACCCGACGACATCAACCCACTTGTCCAACTCGCCTACGGTCCGGACGAGTCGGTGCCGCCCGCATGGGCGGACGCCCTCGCCGACGCACGCGCACGGCACGAGCGGAAGCGCGCCGAACAGGCGGCCCGCGCCGACGTCTTCCGCCTCGGCCCGGTCGCAAGACCCGGCCGCCCGCTCATCGGCTGGATCGCGGCCGGCGTCGGGGACGCCGACGACACGCCCGCCGGCCGTGCCCAGGTGCGGGACAGCCGGGAGAGCCTGGAGGTGCTGGTGGTGCGGCGCTCCGCCGACGGCACGCTGACGACCGTTCCCTGGCTGCCCGAGGACCGTGACGGCCGGCCCCGGGCCGGCCTGCCGCTGCCCACCGACCGGCTGCCGACCCCCGCCGCCGCCCGCGCGGCGGTGGCCAGCGCCCTGCGCCTGCCGGCGCAGTTCTCCACCCCCGAGGTGACGGACCGGGCCATCGCCGAGCTCGAACAACTCGACTGCCAGGCCTGGCAGTCGAACGAGAGCCAGTGGCTGGCAGGGGAGCTGCCGCTGGTCCTGGACGAGGATTGTCAGACCCGCCTGGCAGGCTTCTCACTCACCTACTCCCCGTACGACGGCCTGGAGGTGACCCGTGACTGACCACGAGCCCCAGAGGGGGAGCGCCGCCGCGTCGTTCGACCTGACGACCCAGCCGTGGATTCCGGTCCTGCACGACGACGGAACCCAGTCGGAACTCTCCCTCCGCGACGTCTTCGCGAACGCCGACGACCTGCGCCGCCTGATCGGCGACGTGCCGACGCAGGAGTTCGCCCTGCTGCGGCTCCTGCTCGCCGTTGTGCACGACGCGCTCGACGGTGGCCCCGCGGACACCGACGAGTGGGCCGAACTCTGGGCGGACAAAAACTGCTTCGCGCCCGTCGCCGACTACCTCACCACCCACCGCGAGGCGTTTGACCTCCTCCACCCGCAGCGCCCGTTCTTCCAGGTCGCCGGCTTGCGCACGGCAAGAGACGAGGTCTTCGAACTCAACCGGATCGTCGCCGACGTCCCCGCCGGCGCCCCCTACCTCAGCTCCCGCATGCCGGGCGTGGACCGCCTGGAGTTCGGGGAGGCTGCCCGCTGGCTGGTCCACGCCCACGCCTTCGACACCTCCGGCATCAAGACGGGCCTCGACGGCGACGACCGGGTCAAGGGCGGCAAGGTCTATCCGCTCGGCGTCGGCTGGGCGGGCACCCTCGGCGGGGTGTTCATCGAGGGCGGCACGCTCCGCGAGACGCTGCTCCTCAACCTCATCGCCCGGGACCACCCCGACGTCAGGCAGGAGGCCGACGACCGCCCGGCGTGGCGGCGCGACCCGTACGGCCCGGGCCCGGCCGGCCGTGTCCGCCCCACCGGCCTGCGCGACCTCTACACCTGGCAGTCCCGTCGGCTGCTCCTGCACCACGACAGACAGGCCGTGCGCGGCGTTGTCCTCGGCTACGGCGACCCGCTGGCCCCGCGCAACATGCAGGTGCACGAGCCGATGACGGCGTGGCGGCGCAGCAAGGCGCAGGAGAAGAAGCACGGCGTCGTGCCGTGCTACCTGCCCAGGGAGCACGACCCCAGCCGATCCGCGTGGCGCGGCCTCGAAGCGCTCCTCGCCGACCGCGCCGAGGCCGACCACGGCCCCGAGGCCCCACCGTCCATCCGGCCCCGGGTCATCGAGTGGGTCTCCCACCTCGTGAGTGATGCCGGCGTGCTGCCACGCCGCTTCCACGTCCGTGCCCGCACGGTGGGGGTCTTCTACGGCACCCAGCAGTCCGTGATCGACGAAGTCGTGGACGACCACGTCTCGATGGACGTCGTCCTGCTGCACCGCGAGGACCGCGAGTACGCCCGGCAGGCCGTCGCCGCCGTCGGCGACGCGGACGACGCCGTCCGTGTCCTCGGCGACCTCGCCACGGACCTCGCGGACGCCGCCGGCCTGGACGCCGAGCCCCGCCGGGCCGGTGCCCGCGACCTCGGCTACGCCGCCCTGGACGAGCCGTACCGCCTGTGGCTGCGCAACCTCTCCGCAGGCGACGATCCCTACGCGGCCCGCGACCACTGGCGGCGGGAGGTCCACAAGGCGGTGCTCCGGCTTGGCGGCGGCCTCGTCCGGGAGGCGGGCGAGGCCGCCTGGCAGGGCCGCACGGTCAAGGCCGGCAGCGGCACGGTCTGGCTCAACGCCGCCTCCGCCGAACGGTGGTTCCGCTTCCGGCTGCGCAAGGCACTCGGCGACCCGAACCCCACACC
>NZ_WMLF01000511.1 GCF_014156695.1 Streptomyces durbertensis
GGGTCAGAGGTGGCGGCGGCGGGCGGCGGCCTGCCGTTCGTACGCGGTGCGGGCGTCGCGGGCCGCCTGCCGGGTGGCGACCTCGGCGACCGGCACGTCCCACCAGGCCTGCGCGGCGGGCGCGCCGGGTTGCGGGGACGTCTCGACGTAGACGCACGTCGGGCGGTTCGAAGCGCGGGCGGCGGTCAGCGCCTCGCGCAGCTCGCCGACGGTCTTCGGGCGCAGGACGTCCATGCCGAGGCTGGCGGCGTTGGCGGCGAGGTCGACCGGCAGCGGGTCGCCGCCGTAGCTCCCGTCGGGGGTGCGGTAGCGGTAGGCGGTCGCGAAGCGCTCGCCGCCGACCTGCTCCGACAGGCCGCCGATGGACGCGTAGCCGTGGTTCTGCACGAGGACCACGTTGATCGGCAGGCCCTCCTGGACGGCGGTGACGATCTCGGTCGGCATCATCAGGTACGTGCCGTCGCCGACAAGCGCCCACACCGGGGTGTCGGGCGCGGCGAGCTGTACGCCGATCGCCGCCGGGATCTCGTAGCCCATGCAGGAGTAGCCGTACTCCAGGTGGTACTGGCGGGGCGAGCGGGCGCGCCACAGCTTGTGCAGGTCGCCGGGGAGGGAACCGGCGGCGTTGATGACCACGTCCGTGTCGCCGACGATCCTGTCGAGTACGCCGAGCAGTTGGGTCTGGCTGGGCACGTCGGTGTCCGCCGCCCGGTAGGCGTCGGACACGGCGGCCTCCCAACTCTTCTTGCCCGCGCGGTACTCGGCCTCGTACGCGGCTTCGACACGGTGGTCTGCCAGGGCGATGGCGAGTGCCTGGAGGCCGGCGCGGGCGTCGGCGACGAGGGTGGTGGCGGCGAGCTTGTGGGCGTCGAACGGGGTGATGTTGAGGTTGACGAACCGCACGTCCGGGCGGTCGAAGAGGGTGCCGGAGGCGGTGGTGAAGTCGGTGTAGCGGGTGCCGACGCCGATCACCAGGTCGGCGGTGCGGGCGAGTGCGTCGCTGACGGCGGTGCCGGTGTGGCCGATGCCGCCGAGGTCGGCCGGGTGGTCGTGGCGCAGGGAGCCCTTGCCGGCCTGGGTGGAGGCGACGGGGATGCCCGTGAACTCCACCAGCTCCCGCAGCGCTTCCTCGGCCCCGCTGTGGTGGACGCCGCCGCCGGCGATGAGGAGCGGGCGCTTCGCGGCTCGCAACGCCCTCACCGCCTCGGCGAGTTCGGCGGGCTCCGGCTGCGGCCTCCGGACGGGCCAGACGCGTTCGCGGAAGAACTCCTCGGGCCAGTCGAACGCCTCCGCCTGCACGTCCTGCGGCAGGGCGAGGGTGACCGCGCCGGTCTCCACCGGGTCGGCGAGCACCCGCATGGCGTTCAGGGCGGACGGGATCAGCGCCTCCGGGCGGTTGATCCGGTCGAAGTAGCGGGAGACCGGGCGCAGGGTGTCGTTGACGGACACGTCCGCGCACTGCGGGTGTTCGAGCTGCTGGAGCAGCGGGTCGGCGGTGTGGGTGGCGAAGTGGTCGCCGGGCAGCAGCAGGACGGGCAGCCGGTTGATCGTGGCCAGCGCGGCACCGGTCACCAGGTTGGTGGCGCCGGGGCCGATCGAGGTGGTGACGGCCTGCGCGGACAGCCGGTTGTGGTGGCGGGCGAAGCCGACGGCGGCGTGCACCATGGACTGCTCGTTGCGGCCCTGGTGGAAGGGCATGGCCGCCTCACCGGTCTCCAGCAGGGCCTGGCCGAGACCGGCCACGTTGCCGTGCCCGAAGATGCCCCAGGTGCCGGCGACCAGGCGGTGCCGCACGCCGTCGCGCTCGGTGTACTGGGCGGACAGGAAACGCACCAGCGCCTGCGCGACGGTCAGGCGGCGGGTGGACTGGCTCATGCGGGACCTCACTGGGACGGGCCGAACCGGCCGTGCGGCCGGGCGGCGCGGACGTGGGACGGGTCGGGGTCGAGAGGGAGACGGGGGTCGACGGGCTGGTCCGGCCAGGTCTCGCGGATCCAGGCGTGGTCGGGGTGGTCGCAGATCAGCCAGGCCCGCTCGGCGCCCGGCCCGGCCATCACGTTGAGGTAGTACATGTGGTGGCCGGGCACCGCCATGGACGGGCCGTGCCAGCCGTCGGGGATGAGCACCACGTCGCCGTCGCGGACCTCGGCGAGCACGTCGGTGCCGCCGTCGGCGGACGGCGAGACCCGCTGGTAGCCCAGGCCCGGCACGTCGCCGGCGGCCGCGAACTCGAAGTAGTAGATCTCCTCCAGTTCCGACTCCTCGCCCGGCCGGTGCTCGTCGTGCTTGTGCGGAGGGAACGACGACCAGTTGCCGCCCGGCGTGATGACCTCCACGGCGATCAGCCGGTCGCAGTCGAAGGCGTCGGCCGCGCCGAAGTTGTGGACCTGCCGGCTGCACGAGCCGGTGCCGCGGAGCTCCACAGGCACGTCGGAGACCGGCCCGTAGCGGGCGGGCAGCCGGTTGTCGCAGCGGGCGCCGGTGAGCGCGAACCGCCCGCCGGCGTCCGAGCGGACGGTGGCCCGGGCGTCCCTCGGCAGGTACGCGAAGTCGCTCGGGCCGGCGAACACGTGGGCGCGGCCTGCGAGTTCGAACGTCTGCGGAGTCTCCTCGCTCGGGTCGTCGACGTCGACCTCGCAGGAGCCGGACAGCGGCAGCACGATCCACTCGCTGTCGCCGGTGTCGAACTCGTGGCGCCCGTCCGGCGGCAGGGTCAGCACCCGCAGGGCGGAGTAGCCCCAACCGGCCGACTCCGGGCTGACGTCCACGTCGTAGGCGTCCGCGGCGGCGGTACCGGCGGGCAGATGGTGGCGGCGGCCGCCGGCCGGGGAGGGGGCGGGCTGCTGCTTGTGGTGGTGCGGTGCGGCGTGCATGGCGTGTTCTTCCCTCGTCACCGTTGCGTCCGTTCCTGTCCGGGTCTCTCCCGTCTCAAAGTAGGCCGACGGCCGTGTCCACGGCGGTCTCGACGCTCCCGTGCGCCGGGTAGAGCAGCGAACGGCCGACGACCAGGCCCTGGACGGTGGGCAGCCGCAGCGCCTTGCGCCACCGCTCGTAGGCGCCCTCCTGGTCCCTGCCCACGTCGCCGCCGAGCAGAACGGTCGGCAGGGTGGACGTCTCCAGCACCCGCGTCATGTCGTCGGGGTCCTCGGTGACCGGCAGTTTGAGCCAGGTGTACGCGGAGGTGCCGGCGAGGCCGGAGGCGATGGCGATCGAGCGGGTGACGGCCTCGGCGCTGAGGTCGTTCCGCACCGAGCCGCCGACCCGACGCGAGACGAACGGCTCGACGAAAACCGGGAGTCGGCGTGCGGCCATCTCGTCGACGGCCCGTGCCGCGCTCTCCATGGTGGTGAGCGAGCCCGGGTCCTCGTAGTCGATGCGCAGCAGCAGTTTGCCGGCGTCGAAGCGGAGCCGGGTCAGGTCCTGCGGGCGGTGCCCGGTGAAGCGGTCGTCCATCTCGAAGCTGGCGCCGGCCAGTCCGCCGCGGTTCATCGCTGTC
>NZ_WMLF01000512.1 GCF_014156695.1 Streptomyces durbertensis
CGTCTACTGGGCTGGACGGGTGAAGGGTGAGAACTTCTGCCCCACACACGAGTTGACCAGGATGCTCCGGCAGCGGGGCGTTCCAGACTCGGAAGGAAAACTCGTGATCAAGAAGGTGCTCGCTACGGCTGCTGTGGCGGCTTCTGTCGTCGGTGCCGCGGGTGTTGCCGCCACTCCCGCCATGGCGATCGGGAACCAGGGCCACACCAACGTCAATGGCAACGACTCGATTCAGAAGTACGGCAACACCACCACGGGCGGCTACATGAGCCCGAACATGAGCCTGATCAACGGCTCGCTGAACAAGCCGTGCATCGCGCTGCTGCCGAACAAGGCCAACGTGGGCAGTCTCGTCGGCCTGGTCCCGATCACCGTCCAGGACATCCTCACCAGCAGCAACAGCCAGGCCTGCGTGGAGAACTCCAACCAGATCGACGGCGACGACCCGCTGTCGCACGTTCTGGAGCGGATCGAGCTCCTCTCGCGGAACGGTGCCGCCAACGCCGGCTGAACCCGCTCCTGGCGGTGAGCGTCCCCGTCTGCCCACGGCAGACCGGGAACGTGCACCGGGCCCCGCTCCCCGAAGCCCTCGGGGAGCGGGGCTCCCGCCGTTTCCGGACCGGAACAAGGGCCTCGCGCACGCCCCCGTCGACGCACTCGTCCGCCGGACCCGCTCGCCTGGCCTACGAAGCGCCGTCCGGCCTTCCCCCTTGCGCTCCGCGACCTGCTGGGCCGGATGGGTGAAGGGTGAGAACCTATGCCACCAGAACGAGTTGATCAGGGTGCTCCGGCAGCGGGGCGTTACCAGACCCGGAAGGAATACTCGTGATCAAGAAGGTGCTCGCCACGGCTGCTGTGGCGGCCTCTGTCGTCGGTGCCGCCGGTGTTGCCGCCACCCCCGCCATGGCGATCGGGAACGACGGCCACACCAACGTCAACGGCAACGGTGCGAAGCAGATCTACGGCAACACCACCACGGGCGGCTACATGAGCCCGAACATGAGCCTGGTGAACGGTTCGCTGAACAAGCCGTGTGTCGCCGCCCTGCCGAACAAGCTCAACGTGGGCAGTCTCGTCGGCGCCGTCCCGGTCACCGTCCAGGACATCCTGACCAGCAGCAACAGCCAGGCCTGCGTCGAGAACTCGAACCAGATCGACGGCGACGACCCGCTGTCGCACGTCCTGAACCGGATCGAGCTCCTCTCCCGCAACGGTGCCGCCAACGCCGGCTGAGCCAGCTCCCCGCGGTGGCGCGGCCCACCTGCCCACGGCAGGCCGGGACCGCGAGCCGGGCCCCGCTCCCCGACGCCCTCGGGGAGCGGGGCTCCGGCGTTTCCGGACCGGAACGCGGGGTTCACGCTTCACTGGGCCGGACGGGTGAAGGGTGAGAACTTCTGCCGCGAAAGCGAGTTGGCCAGGGTGCTCCGGCAGCGGGGCGTTACCAGACCCGGAAGGAATACTCGTGATCAAGAAGGTGTTCGCCACGGCTGCTGTGGCGGCCTCTGTCGTCGGTGCCGCCGGTGTTGCCGCCACCCCCGCCATGGCGATCGGGAACGACGGCCACACCAACGTCAACGGCAACGGCGCGAAGCAGGTGTACGGCAACACCACCACGGGCGGCTACATGAGCCCGAACATGAGCCTGGTGAACGGCACGGCGAACAAGCTGTGCGCCGCCGTGCTCACCAACAAGCTCAACGTCGGCAGCGTCGTCGGCATCCTGGTCCCCGTCACCGTCCAGGACGTCCTGACCAGCAGCAACGCTCAGAACTGCGCCGAGAACTCCAACCAGATCGACGGCGACGACCCGCTGTCGCACGTCCTGGAGCGGATCGAGGTCCTCTCCCGCAACGGTGTCGCCAACGCCGGCTGAACCCGCCCCTCGCGGTGAACCGCCCGGCCCGCCGACGGCGGACCGGGCACCTGAGCAGGGCCCCGCTCCCCGAAGTCCTCGGGGGCGGGGCTCCCGCCGTTTCCGAACCGGAAGCGGAGTTCCCGCCCGTATGCGGCATCATCTCTGACATGGGGATCGTCGCCGGTCTGGACAGTTCGTCCGAGTTCACTCGCATCGTCGTCTGCGACACCGACACCGGTGCCGTCATCCGGGAGGGGCACGCCGCCCACCCGCCGCTGCCCGACGACAGCGGCAAGCGCACGGAGATCGATCCACAGGCGTGGCTGCTGGCCCTCGGCGAGGCCGCCGCCGGAGGACTGCTGGAGGGCGTGCAGGCGATCGGCGTCTCCGCGCAGCAGCAGGGCGTTGTCCTCCTCGACCACACCGGCAACTCCGTCCGCCCGGCCCTCGTCGGCAACGACCAGCGGGAGCAGACCGCCGCCGCCGACCTCGTCGACGCGCTCGGCGGCCGCACCGCCTGGGCGCAGGCGGTCGGCTCGGTGCCGGAGGCGGGCCGGCCCGTCGTCAAGCTGCGGCACCTGGCGCGGACCGAGCCCGAGCACGCCCGCCAGGTGGCCGCCGTCCTCCAGCCGCACGACTGGCTGACCTGGCAGCTGCTCGGCCGCCCCGCCCGCCGCACCACCGACCGGGGCGACGCCTCCGCCACCGGCTACTGGTCGGCGGCCACCGGCAGCTGGCGCCCCGACCTGCTGGAACTCGCCCTCGGCCACCAGGTCGCGCTCCCCGAGGTCATCGGCCCGGCGGCCGCCGCCGGCCAGACCCCCGAGGGCCTGCTGATCTCCGCCGGCACCGGGGAGACCATGGCGGCGGCGTTCGGCCTCGGGCTGTACCCCGGCGACGCGGTGGTCTCCCTCGGCGCCTCCGGCTCGGTGTCCGCCGTGCACCACGAGGCGCTGACCGACCCCACCGGCACCATCACCTCGCTCGCCGACGCCACCGGCATGCACCTGCCCGTCGTCCGCACCCAGAACGCCGTGCGCGTGCTGCGCGGCACGGCCGAACTGCTCGGCCGCGACCTCGCCGGGCTGTCCGAACTCGCGCTGAACTCCACCCCCGGCGCCTACGGACTTGTCCTGCTGCCCTACCTCGAAGGCGAACGCACCCCCGAACTCCCGCACACCGCCGGCACGTTGACCGGCCTGCGCCGGGAGTCGATGAAGCCGGAACACCTCGCCAGAGCGGCCTTCGAGGGCATGCTGTGCGGGCTGGCCGACGCGCTGGAGGTGCTGCGTACCAGAGGCGTCCAGGTCCGGCGCGTGTTCCTCCTCGGCTCCGCCGCCGAACTGCCCGCCGTCCAGGCGCTCGCCCCCGCGCTCTTCGGCGCGCAGGTCCTCATCCCCTCACCAGCCGACTACACGACACTCGGCGCGGCCCGCCAGGCCGCCTGGGCCCTCGGCGCCGCCGAGGGCCGCCTCACCGACCGCGAGCCGCCCCGCTGGTCGGCCCCCGACTGCCGCGTCCTGGACCCGGGCGACGACGTCCCCCTCGGCCAGGCCGTCCGCCAGCAGTACGCCGCCGTCCGCGACCAGACCCACCCAGGCGCCTTC
>NZ_WMLF01000513.1 GCF_014156695.1 Streptomyces durbertensis
GTCCCGTTCGGCCTCGCGGATGGCGGCGGCGACCCTGGTGACCCGGTCGGCGGCGGCGCGGTGCCGCAGGACGGTCTCGGCGGCCTGCCAGGCGGCGTGCAGGGTGCGGGCGTCGACGAGTTCGCGGCGCTGGGCGGCGGCCGCCTTCTCGGCGGCGGCCAGCGCGAGGCTGGCGTGCCGGTGGGCGAGTTCGGCGGCGATGAGGGAGGCGGTCTCACGGCCGCGTTCGGCGTCGGTGACGGCGTGCGCGGCGTGGGCGACCTCCGAGGCGTGTTCGGCGGCCCTGGCGCGTTCGGCGGCGGCGCGGGCGCCGAGGCGGGCGGCCAGGGTGCGGGTGCGTTCCTCGGAGGCGGCGTGCACGGCCCGGGCCCGGTCGCGCCGCTCGGCGGCCTCGGTGATGGCGGCGAGGTGGTCGAGGGAGCCCGCGGTGAAGTCGCGTTCGGCGGTCAGTTCGGCGCGGCGGCCTAGTTTGTGGGCGAAGCCGTGCACGAGGTCGGCCAGGCCGTCGGTGTCCCGGGTGTCGGTGACGGCGCGCAGCAGCAGGTCGGTGAAGTCGGCGTCGTTCTTCACCGCGAACAGGCCGGCGGCCTCGCCCTCGTCGGCGTTCATCTCCCGCTGGTAGCGGAAGAGTTCGGGATCGAGGCCGAGCCGGGTCAGGTGCTCCTTCCACCGGTCGTGGCCCTCCTCCCAGACGACGTCGAGGCCGGGGTAGGCCTTGCCGGTCTCGGTGAGGACGTCCCGGAAGCCCTTCATGGTGCGGCGGCGGCCGCGGGCGCCCGAGGCGCCTTCGGCGGTCGGGCGCAGGGCGCTGGCCTCGGCGACGGGGAGGGAGTCCAGGCTCATGCCGGGGCCGGGCCGGAAGCTGTACCAGGCCTCGGCGAACTTGCGCGGGTCGTTCGAGACCTGGCGGCCCCGCCACTCGCTGACCTTGCCGACGACAACGGTCTCCCCGGTGACGGTGTGCTGCCACTCCAGGGCGACGTGGCCGCAGTCCTCGGCGAGCAGGAACTTGCGCAGCACTCCGGAGCTGGCGCCGCCCAGGGTGTTGCGGTGGCCGGGCAGCATCACGGAGAAGATCAGTTTGAGCAGTACCGACTTGCCGCCGCCGTTCTCCAGGAAGAGCACGCCGGCGGGCGCGGGCCGGCGCGGCGGGCCGACTGGCTCGTCCTCGAAGAAGTCCGCCTGGGCGGGGGCCGGCTGGGGGACCGGGGCGCCTACTCCGCGCAGGTCGAGGACGGTGTCGGCGTAGCGCGCACCCGCGGGTCCGATGGAGTAGAGGCGGATGCGGGACAGCTCGTACATGTGGGCGGACTCTCGTTGCGGGCGGGGTCGGACGGAACGGGACGACAGAGGCCGAACGGCGGCCTGCGGGGGCGTCAGCGGTTGCGCTGGGCGGGCAGCGGGCCGGGGTCGGCGTGGAAGGGCAGGCCCTCGCCCTCGACGAGCCCGAGTTCGTCCCCGTCGGCCGGCAGCAGGGTGGCGGTGCCGTCGCTGACCGGGACGACGCCCAGTTCGAGCAGTTCGGTGAGGGCGGCGTTGCCCGCCATGTCGCGGACCTGGAGCTGGTAGCGGGCGGTGGTGCGGTAGGTGCCGCCGGACTCGTCCCCGGTGCGCTGGAGGAAGCCGGAGTCGGCGAGGAAGGCGGCGGCCTTGCCGATGATGCCGGTGGTGGAGCCGGCCAGCCGGCGGGCGTCCTTGGTGGCGCCGGTGGCGTTGCGGCGGGCGTAGACCCGCCAGGCGGCCTCCAGGCCGGGCGCGTCGGTGACGGGGTCGGCGTTCTCGCCCTGCTCGGCGGCGCGCTCCTCCAGCCGGCGGCAGGCCTGGCGGACGAAGGACTCGACGCCGGCGACGGTGACCCTCCCGATGTAGCCGTCGTCGGCCAGGTCCTCCGGGCGGGGGAAGGCCATGACCGCGACGGCCAGGTGCGCCAGGCCGTGCAGGAAGCGGTCGGCGGAGTCGGCGGTGGCGCGGCGGGCGTAGTCGCCCATCCGTACCGCGAAGACGGAGTCCTCACCGGCGGCGACGGCCATGCCGGCCCGGGTGGAGACCTCCAGGACGACCAGCCCGAGGCCGGTGGCGACGGCGTCGGTGACCCGGGCGAACGCCGGTTCGTCCCGGTAGCGGCGCAGCAGTTCGGTGTAGGCGGCGTCCCGGGCCGGCAGCAGCTTGGGCTGGAGCCCGTAGGCGACCAGGCGGGCGGCGTCGGCGGCGTCGGCCGGGTTGAGGGTGGCGGGACGTTCGGCGGTCTCGCTCGGCGCGGGGTCGGCGTCGTACTCGCTCACAGGTCGTGCTCCTTGGTGCCGCGCGCCGCTCGGGCGGGCGCCTCGCTTCGTCCGGCGGCCATGCCGGCCGCGTCGAGCAGGGCGGTGCCGACGATCAGGTCGGCGCCGCCGAACTCGGGGTCGTCCAGTTCGGTGCCGTCGTCGACGGCGAACAGCAGGCGCTCCTCGCCCTGCCGGTAGGCGGTGCCGACCGGGGGGCTGGCGGCGTGCACGGCGATCAGCGCGACCAGGTAGGGCAGCTCCGGGTCGCGTCCACGGGCGTCGGCGAGCAGCCCGGAGAGCCGGCGCGGGGCCTCGGGGGGCAGTTCGAGGAGTTCGGCGGCGGCGGCGTGCTGCTCCTCGCTGAACCGGCTGTCGTCGGGGGTGGCGATCAGGTCCGGTTCGGGCATCTCGGCGCCCAGGTGCTCGCGTGGCGCCGGCGGGGTGAGGAGCAGGTCGACGAGGTCGCCGAGCCGCACGGAGGCGGGGGTGCGCGGGCCGGTCCCCTTGGCGAAGAAGGCATCGGTCACCCGGGTCGCGCGCTCCAGCGGTTCGGGCAGGATCGGGTGGAGGAGCTGGCCGTGGAGGTCGAGCCCGACGCGGGCGGCGGGTGCGGCGAACGCCTGGCGGTCCTGTTCGGCGCGGAAGACCGGGCCGGCGTCCAGCAGCCGGGACTGGAGCTGGGTGTGGCGCCGGATGCAGTCCTTGACGATGTCGACCAGTTCGGCGGCGCGCAGCTTGTGGTCGGGGTGGCGTTCGTCGCCGGTCTCGTCGCGCACCCGGCGGATGTTGGTGAGGATGGCGTTCTCGTGCCGGTAGCGGTCGGCGACGTGGTCCAGGGCCTCGGAGATCATGTCGGGCACGGTTGTCAGCCAGTCCACCGAGCGGACGTTGCGGCGGGTGGCCTCCAGGGCGCGGCGCAGCGTCTCGGCGTACTGGACCGTGCGGTACCTGGCCTGTTCCGCGGCGAGCTGGGCGTCGGCGAGGCGGCCCCGGTTGACCAGGACCTCCAGTTTGACCTCGGCGGCGATCTGGGCGCTGGTGACGTCGGTGTCGAGCGCGCCGACCAGGACGTTCACGGCCTCGTCGGTGGTGCGCAGGTAGACCGTGCCGCCGGGGCCGGGCACCTCCTCGACGAGCTTGAAGTCGTAGTCGCGGCGGACGTAGGCGCCGTCGGGTCCGAAGGTGCCGTAGAC
>NZ_WMLF01000514.1 GCF_014156695.1 Streptomyces durbertensis
GGGCCGGCCTGCGCCCGCAGGCCCTCGATTCGCATGGCGTCCTCGCGCGGCCCGTAGTTGCCGTCGTCGAACGGGTAGTCGACGACGATCCGCCAAAGCCCGTCGGTGGCGGGCTTGAGCTGCTCGTCGCCGACCCGGTCCTTGTCGCGGACGTTCGCGAAGTTCACCTCGAGCGTGCGGGGCGATCCCTTCCACACGAGGGCGAGTTCGTCGTAGCCCGTGCGCGGGGTGGTGCCGAGCAGCCGGCGGAGGATCCGTTCGGCGAGGTCACGCTGGAAGCGGGTCTGGGTGTAGGTGTTGGCGTTGGCGAGGATCGAGTCGAGGTCGATGTCGGTCAGTTCGAGCAGCACGGACGCCTGGGCTCCGGAACCGCTGACCTTGATCTCGGCGAACTTGCCCGCCCACTGCTGAAGCTTGCCGTCCAGGGCCTGGACCGCGCCCCCCTTGAACCGGCTCTTGATCGAGCCGTGGTTCAGGGCGAGGAGCCGCTCCACGGTGAGGTTCTGCAAGGACACCGCCCCGGGAGCCAGCGCGGACAGCAGGAGGGTGCGCATGATCCGGTCGTCACCGGTGAACGCCTCCAGCGACGGCCGCCTCTCGACAGGCACGGAGTCGGGGTCGCGCGCGTAGGCGTCGATCTCCTCCTCGCTGACGTCATGGGTGGTCATCAGGTACGGCCGGAGTTTGGTGTTGTAGAGCCGCTCGGCCGACTCGAACACCACTCGGGTCGCGTCCTGGAAGGGCTTGTTGCCGCCCTTGCCCAGGTAGGGGTAGAGGTCACCCAGGCACACCAGGTCGCCCAGGCGCAGCCGGTTGCGCTGGTCGGCGAGGATCTCGCCCATCAGCTTCATACCGGTACGGTTGCGCTGCAGCGCCGAGGAGATCTTGACCAGCGCGTCCATGAACGCGGGCGTGAACGGGTACGCCTTGCGCAGCGGCTCCTCGCCCGCACCCACCAGGGCCTTGTCGTCACCGAGCCAGGTGTCGCGCACCGCACCGGGGTTGGCGGCCAGCAGCCGGTCGAGCCCGGCCTGGATCTCCTGCCGGGCCTCGTCCGAGCGCGGCCTGAGCAGCCGCTCGTGGGCGATCTCCGGCAGGTTGCGGTCCTCCAGTTTGATGGAGTCGAAGCGGCCGGAGGCGTAGTTGAGGTTCTGCTGCATGGCCGCCTCACCGGTGCCGTGCATCTCCTCACCGGTGATCTCCCGCAGGTCGCGCTGGCGGGCGATGAAGGAGATGATCGGGATGACGCGCCGGCTGTCGCCGCCCTCCACGAAGTTGGTGAACTTCGCGGACTCGCGCAGGACCTGCTTCTCCTCCTGCATCATCATCGTGAGCCACAGCATCAGCTCGTCGAGGAAGAGCACCAGCCCGTCGTAGCCGAGGGACTTGGCGTGCTCGGCGATCACCGACAGGCCCTCGTCGAGCGGGATGAACCCGTCCGCCTGCGCCGCGATCCTGGCGTACCCGCGGGCCACGGTCTGCAACGCGTCCTCGGTGAGACGCGCGCGCAGCTCCGCCGGGGTGGTGGGGTTCTGCACGTCGAGTCGTACGTTCTTGTCGTGGACCTCGGCCGCGTTCAGCGCGGTTTCGAGCCGCTCGGCGGTCCAGAACGCGGCGGGGTTGCCCCACTCGTCGACCTCCCCCGAAGCACCCGCGTTGAGCTGGGCGAGGAACTGCTCGTCCCCGAAGTCCCGCTTCAGATCACGAAGTTGGTCGAAGAGGGCGTCGGTGCGGTAGACGCGGGGGGTGGAGGAGCCGGGCCGGACCTTGGCCACCCACTCGACGTAGCCGCCCAGCACCCGGTGTTCCAGGCTCTCGGCGTTCAGCATGTGGTACGGGACGAGCAGGAAGTTCTTGCCGCCCGTCCGCAGCCAGTCGAACTCCTGGTACAGCGGGTCGAACTCCTGCCGGGCCCGGGCCGCCTCGCTGTTGGACAGCAGCGCATGCAGTACGGCCATGAAGTGCGACTTACCGGCACCGAACGAGCCGTGCAGATACGCCGCCTTGGAGCTCTGCGTCTCCAGCGCGGTCGAGATCATGTTGAGGGCGTCGCGGAAGTTCCGCAGCAGCTCCCCGGTGACGACGTAGTCGTCCAAGGCCTTCCGGGCCCCCTCCTCGGTGACCGCCTCCGACAGTTTGAGCACGTAGGAAGACGTGGAGACGGACACCGGCAGGTCCATCAGGTCCTTGAGCAACGGTGCCATGCTCTGTCGTGCAGGGGCGGCCATCGGTGTCAGGACTCCTTCGTGGTCTTCGTCGTGCTCTTGGAGCTCTTGGCCGTCTTCGCGCTCGCCCCGCGTCCACGACGGGCGGGGGACGGACGCCAGGCCTTCAGGTCCTCGTCGGTGAGGTGATGGTCACTCTGGAGGGAGCGTCGCTGTCCCAGGGCGTCGGCGGCGGGCGAGGTGCCGTACGCAGGGTCGATCTCGCCGTGCCACTGGTCCAGCCACAGCTGCAGTTCGAGGAGGGCGGCGAGCAGCGGCGGCCACTCCTCGTCGGACAGCTCATGCCCATGGGCGTGGAGGTGGCCGATCAGTGCCTCGGCCTGCTGGAGGTGGTCCCAGCCGGCCCAGCCGTAGAGAGGCGGAGACTGGACGTTCTCCGTGCCGTAGGAGATGAAGCGCTCCTTCGGTACGTCCAGCTTGCCGCGCAGGCCCCAGTAGGAGCTTCGGAGGAAGTCCGCGCTGGTGTAGGGCCGTGGCACCGGGATCGCGTCGCGGATCTTCTTCTTGGCGATGAAGTCCTGCTCGGCATCCTCCTTGCGCTGCTCCTCCCAGGCCCGCTCCCAGTCGCTGCGCTTGTCCAGGCCGGCGGGCTTGTAACGGAGGGCGGCGACGGCCGGTACGTGCTCGGTGGAGAGGAGGGCGGCGACGGTCTTCGCGAATTCCTGTGCCGGCGCGAAGAGCTCGGCGACCGCGACGAAGTCCTCGTCCTGTTCGAGGTCGTGGACCAGCTGGTTGAGGGTGCGGATCAGCGGGCTGCCCTCCACGTCGAACCAGAGGGCGCGGTCCTCCATGCGGTTGAGCAACCAGGAGCGCAGCGCCTTCTCCTGAAGCGCGTCCCAGCCCTCGGTGGCCCAGCGCCGCTTGTACTCGGGCCGCTCCACCATGCCGATCTGGCGGTTCGACTCGATCGCGTCGATGCGCTTCTGGACGATCTCCCGGTAGGCGGCGGGCCACTCGGCCGGGATCTCCGTGATGGGCGTGGAGCCGTGACGCCTGAACCACTCGTCGGACGCCTCGCCGGCCTTGACGCGGCGGGCCAGCACGATCTCGAAGGCGCGCTGGCCGAGGGCGAGTTCGGGGACGTCAGCGAACTCGTCGCCGTCGCGGGGGGCGGGGCGGAGGTCGTCGTCAAGGAGGCCGTAGAGGGCGTAGACCTGCCAGTCCAGTTCTTCTTGGAGGGCGATCATGCGGGCGCGGAGGTGGGTGTAGCGGGAGCGGGCTTCGCGG
>NZ_WMLF01000515.1 GCF_014156695.1 Streptomyces durbertensis
GCACTCAGGCAGTCGCCGCCGTGCTCCTGGGCGGCGTCGTCCTCACCGCGCTGCTCGCAGCCGTCGCCGTCACGGCCGTCTCCGTGGCCGTCGCCGCCGTCGTCCTGCGCTCCCTGCTCACCTCCCAGCGGCACCACCGCTGAGCGGCCCACCGGAGCGGCCTCGATACCGCCAAGCATCCACCGCCCCGGCAGGCCCAACCCCTCACCCGACAACCAAGCCGGACAAGGAGAAGCACCATCATCACCCGCGACCTGGCACCTCCACGCACCGAACTGCACCGACTCGCCGCCCACGGACAACTTCCCGGCCTCCTCCGGCAGCTCTCCACCCTCGGCGGCTGCTCACGGCCCATCCGCCTCGCCGGACACCGCACGGAACACGCACTCGACACCACCACCGGCGAGATCGGCCCCGTCCTGCACCACCTCGAATCCACCGCCCTCCCGGCCGGGCAGCTCCTCGTGCGCTGCAACAACCGCCGCGCCACCCGCTGTGCCACCTGCGCCGAGACCTACCGCCGCGACACCTACCACCTGATCACCGCTGGCCTGCGCGGCGGCAAGGGCACCCCCGAACACGTCGCCGCACACCCCCGCGTCTTCGCCACCTTCACCGCACCCGGCTTCGGCCCCGTCCACAACCGGCCCACCGGCCGCCCGGCCTGCCGCTGCGGCACCGCCCACCACGACGACGACCCGGCCCTCGGCACACCCCTCAACCCCGACACCTACGACTACGAAGCCGCAGTCCTCTGGAACGCCCACGCCGGAGCACTGTGGCGGCGCTTCTCCATCTACCTGCGCCGGGAGGTCGCCAAGCGCGCCGGACTCAGCCAACGCACCCTCCGCCACCACGCCCGCGTCTCCTTCGCCAAGGTCGCCGAGTACCAGCGGCGCGGTGCCGTCCACTTCCACGCCGTCATCCGCCTCGACGGACCCGACGGCGGCACCACACCACCCCCGCCCTGGGCCACCGCCGAGCTGCTGACGGACGCCATCCGGGCCGCCGCACACTCCGCACGCGTCACCGGCCCGACCCTCAACGGCCGTGAGCACGTCTTCGCCTTCGGCGCCCAGCTCGACATCCGTGTCATCCGCTCCGCCGACTTCACCGGCGGTGCCGAACTCACCGACCGCGCCGTGGCCGGCTACATCGCCAAGTACGCCACCAAGGGAGCCGAGGCCGCCACCGGGGCCCTGGACCACCGCATCCGCTTCCTCGCCGAGATCGCCCACACCGACCTCACCGACCACGCACGCCGCATGATCCGCACCTGCTGGGAACTGGGCGCCCGACGCGACCTCGAACACCTCCGCCTGCGTGCCTGGGCCCACAGGCTCGGCTTCCGCGGCCACTTCTCCACCAAGACCCGCCGCTACTCCACCACCCTCGGCACCCTCCGCCAGGCACGCGCCGACTGGCGCCGCCTCCAAGCCGCCATCGCCCGAGGCGACGACACCCACGCCCCCGCACCCGCCACGCTCGTCCTCGCCCACTGGGCCTACGCCGGAACCGGACTCACCAAGGGCGAACGCTGGCTCACCGACGTACTGCACACCGACCGCGCGGAAGGAGACCCCACTCATGGCTGACCGCTACCTGACCGTGTCGCAGGTGGCCAAGATCCTCGGCACCTCGGAACGCTTCCCACGTCGACTGATCGCTGAGCGACGGATCGTCTTCGTCAAGGTCGGTCGGCACGTCCGCATCCCGGAGAGTGCGCTCAACACCTTCATCGGCGCCAACACGGTGGAGCCGATCGGCCACCGGGGTGGGTCCCTGCGGAGGGCTGCCTGATGGCCAACAAGAGGGGGAGGCGCCGAAGCTTCGGCTCGGTCCGTCAGCTTCCGTCCGGCCGTTGGCAGGTCCGGTACCGGGACCCGGGCACGGGGCAACTGCGCCCAGCGGAGAAGACGTACGCGACCAAGACCGATGCCCAGGTCGCTCTGACGCACATCGAGTCGGACGTGGCGCGGGGCAGTGGTCGGACCCGGACGCCGGGGCGGTGAGCTTCAAGGAGTACGCCACCGCGTGGCTGCGGGATCGGAAGCTCGCCGACCGTACCCGCGAGCGGAACGAGTCGGTGATGCGGCTGCACATCCTGCCCACCTTCGGAGCCTGGAGCGTGGCCGACGTGACGACAGCTTGGGTACGCGGCTGGCGCGGCAAGCTGCTCGCAGCCGGCGTCGGGGAGCCGACCGTGGTCAAGGCGTACCAGCTGCTGCGTGCCCTGATGAACACTGCCGTGGACGACGAGTTGATCCGGCGCAATCCGTGCCGGATCAAGGGCGCGGACCGCTACGACGTGCCCGAGAGGCCCGTCCTCACGGTGGCGGAGGTCTTCGCCCTCGCCGACTCGATCGCGCCGCGCTATCGGCTGCTCGTGCTGCTGGCGGCCTTCACCACGCTGCGGTTCGGTGAGCTGGCAGCTCTCCGACGCCGGGACATCGACCTGGAGGGGCTGGCCGTCACCGTCCGCCGTGCTCAGGCCGAGCTGCAAGACGGCCGCCTCTTCGACACGGCACCGAAGTCCGCGGCTGGCGTGCGCTCTGTCTCCTTCCCTGCCGAACTGCTCGACGCGGTCACGCACCACCTGGAGCACTTCGCCGCTCCCGGCCGTGACGGGCATGTCTTCGTCGGGCCGCAGGGTGGGCAGTTGCGGCGGAGCAACTTCCGGGACGACTGGATCGAGGCCCGGAAGGCTGCGGGTGTCACGGCCGAGCTGCACTTCCACGATCTGCGGCACACGGGCAACACGCTGGCCTCGACGGCCGGGGCCAGCACGCGGGAGCTGATGACGCGGATGGGGCACAGCAGCTCCCGGGCTGCGCTGATCTACCAGCACATGACCAGCGGCCGGGACCGAGCCGTCGCCGACCGCCTTGGGGCCATGATCCGGAGCGGTGGGGGAGTGGCTTCCGGCTCCCCCGGAGAGGACGCCGACCGGACGTAGTGGCACGCGTGTGGCACGAGGCCGGGAACGACGAAGGGCCAGCGTGGGAGGAAACCTCTCCTAAGCTGGCCCTTCGGTCTGTGCCCCCGGCAGGATTCGAACCTGCGACACCCGCTTTAGGAGAGCGGTGCTCTATCCCCTGAGCTACGGAGGCGGGTAGGCACGCTGCGGTGAGGTGCTGACCGACCTCAGACAGGGTAACGGATCAGAGTTCGTGCGTGGTCGCTTGCCGCCCTCTTCGGTGTGCGGTTGTCCGGCCCCGCGGATGTGCCCGTGTGGCTTCCGCGCCGAGAGGGTACTAAGTGTAGTATCGGTAGGGAACTGAGTTCCGCAGTTGTGACCAGGACGGAGACGGACCCGTGGCCCTGAGGATCGTTGTCTGTGTGAAGTACGTGCCCGACGCTACTGGCGAGCGGCAGTTCACGGAGGACCTGACCACGGATCGTGAGTCGGTGGACGGTCTGTTGTCGGAGTTGGACGAGTACGTGGTTGA
>NZ_WMLF01000516.1 GCF_014156695.1 Streptomyces durbertensis
CCCACACACCCCGCACCACCGCGCGCCCCCGGCCGCGCGCCCGGCGCGCCCCCTGGTCCCGGCCGCCCGCCGACGTTTTTCGGAGATTTCCCGGACTTCCGCCCAACCCTGGAACCAGGGCATACACACTTGGCGTTGGGGACAGTGACTGTACCGTCACCGGCATCACGCACCGCCGGTGCGCGGACCGACAAGAAAGGGACCTATCCCATGGCTGTGAGCCTGTCCAAGGGCGGCAACGTATCGCTCACCAAGGAGGCCCCGGGCCTCACCGCGGTCACCGTCGGCCTCGGCTGGGACGTCCGTACCACCACCGGCACGGACTTCGACCTCGACGCCTCCGCGATCGCGGTCAACGCCAGTGGCAAGGTCTACTCCGACGGGCACTTCATCTTCTTCAACAACAAGACCTCGCCCGAGCAGGCCATCGTGCACACCGGTGACAACGTCACCGGTGAGGGCGACGGCGACGACGAGGCGATCAAGATCGACCTGTCGCTGCTGCCGGCCGAGGTCGACAAGATCGTCTTCCCGGTCTCCATCTACGAGGCCGAGTCCCGCAGCCAGAACTTCGGCCAGGTCCGCAACGCCTACATCCGCATCGTGAACCAGGCCGGCGAGGTCGAGATCGCCCGCTACGACCTCAGCGAGGACGCCGCCACCGAGACCGCCATGGTCTTCGGCGAGATGTACCGCAACGGCGACGAGTGGAAGTTCCGCGCCGTCGGCCAGGGCTACGCCTCCGGCCTCGTCGGCATCGCCCAGGACTACGGCGTCAACGTCTGAGACCCGCGCGGCCCGCGGGGCAGCTGAGGAACCGGCCCACCGGGACACCCCGGCGGGCCGGTTCTCGGTTTCCGCGCCGCTTCCCGCTGCCACACACGCCGAAGGCGGCGTGCGGCGGGAAGCGGGCGGTCAGTAGCCGGCCGTGTGGAGCAGGCGGTTCGGGGTGTTCCTGCTGACCGAGCGCAGCACGTCCTTCGTGGAGCGGTCGCCCAGGAACGCGGCGACCTCGGCAGCCGTCGCGGCGGGGTGCGCCTGCTTGTACAGGGCGGCGACGCCGGCGACGTGCGGGGCGGCCATCGACGTCCCGGACAGGGCGACGCTGCCCCCGCCGAGCTTGGCGGAGTCGATGGACCGGCCCGGGGCGTAGAGGGAGACGCAGCGGCCCCAGTTGGAGAAGTGGGCCTCCTCGTCCCAGATGTCGGTGGCCGCGACGGTGAACGCGCGCTCCGCCGAGGCCGGTGAGACGCGGCAGGCGTCGACGGCGCTGTTGCCCGCGGCGAAGACCGGCAGCACGCCGGCGTCGTACACGGCGTTCGCGGCGCGGTTGACGCTCGGCGAGGCGTCGCCGCCGAGGGAGCCGTTCAGCACGGCGGGCTGCGTGGCGTTCCGCGCGACCCAGTCGAGGCCGGCGATGATGCCGGCGTTGGTGCCGCGACCCTCGCAGTTCAGTACCCGCACGCTCACGAGTCCGACCTTGCGGGCGACGCCGAAGGTACGGCCGCCGACGGTGCCGGCCACGTGGGTGCCGTGCCCCTGGCAGTCGGCGCCGTTGCGGCCGTCGCCGACCGCGTCGTAACCGGGGCGGGCCCGGCCGCCGAACTCCGTGTGCGCGTAGTCGATGCCGGTGTCGAGGACGTACGCGTGGACGCCGGCGCCGTTCCCGGCCGTGGTGAAGCTGTTGTCGAGCGGCAGCCGCCGCTGGTCGATGCGGTCCAGCCCCCAGGTCGCGGCGGGCGCGCGGACGTCGGCCTCCGACGGCAGCGGCACGGCCTCGACGCTGCCGTCCTCCTCCACGGCGGTGACGCCGGGAGTGGCCCGGACCGTGGCGAGCTGGGCGGCGGTGAGCGCGACGGCGAAGCCGTTCATCGCCCGGCCGTAGACGTAGGACGGCTTCACCTTCAGCTTCTCCGCGAGCCGGGTGGCGTCCGTACCCTCGTCGAGGGTCACGATGTACTCGCCGGGCACGGCGTGCGCGGCGGTGACCAGCGGCGCGGGGGTCGACTTCGGCGGTACGGGCGCCGCCGGCGCGGCGACGGCCGTGAGCGGCGCGCCCAGCGCCAGCGCGAGGACGGCGGCCGTCGAGGTGAACCTGAGGCGAGTGATCATGCCGGTGAGACCACCACGCGTCCGCCGCGACGCGCGGCAGCCGTTCCCGGCGTTTTGCGCGTGTCGGCGGGCTCACCCGGATGCCGTGCTGCGAAGAGGTGGATTCACCCGGAAGCCGGTTAGGGCCGTCGGCGTCGGCGGCCGCACGGCCTGACGCGGCGGCGTGGGACCATCGGGCGGTGATCGACCTCGGGTACAGCCTCTCCAACCGCTTCCCTGATCCGCCGCAGACGGACTACCGCACGGCGGACGTGCGCGCGCTGCGGCACGACCTGTTCTGCGGCGACGTGTACGTGGCCGACGTGGAGGCGGACCGGGAGCTGTCGACGGCGTGGGGGTGGGTGCCGGTCCTGGACTTCGCGTGGGCGCTGTGCGACGTCGTCGAGCGGATCGACCGCGACCCGCTCGGCAGCCGGGCAGCCGTGCCGCAGCACGCGGAGCTGGACTTCACGGAGTCGACCGACCGGATGTACTTCCGGCGGCGCTTCGGCTGGGTGGAGATCGGCGCGGACTGGCAGGACGCGGAGGAGCCCCCGCTCAACCTGAACCACGCCGAACTGCGCCGAGAGGCACGGGACTTCCTGCACGACCTCGTCGCGGACCTGACGGACATGCACGAGGCGCTGGGCGACAACCCGGCCGTGTGGACGCTGCTCGCCCGCTTCCCCAGAGTGTGAACAGCCCCAGGGTGTGAACAGCCCCAGAGTATGAACCGCCCGAGGGTGTGAGCGGCCGTGCCGCCGGCGCCTCACGGGGCGACGCGGAGGCCGAGGCGGGCGGCCAGGGCGGGGGCGAGGTCGAGAAGCTGGTTCGGGGTGACAACGGCTCCGGCGAGCCGGTCGTAGCCGTCGGCGAGGGTGAGGGAGGCCGCGCCGCGCAGGTCGACGTCGGTGAGCGTGGCCTGCCGGAGGTCGAGGTCGCGGAGGGTGCAGCCGTCGAAGGAGACGCGGCGCAGTCGGGCGCCGGCCAGGTCGGGCTCGACGAGCACGCAGTTCTCGAAGGCGACGTCGGTCAGGGTGGCGCCGCGCAGGTTGAGGTAGTCGAGCTTGCCGCCGTGGAAGGCGACGCGTTCGAGCGCGGCGCCGTGCAGTTGGACGCCGCCGAGGCGCGGCTCGTCGAGCCGGGTGTCGCGGAGCTGGGCGGAGGCGAGGGACGTGCCGGTGGCGTGGAGGCGTTCGGCGACGCAGTCGAGGAAGCGGGCGCCGACCAGCCGGGCGTCGTCGAGTCGGACGTCCGTCAGCGCGCATTCCAGGAAGCGGGCGCCGGCGGCGTCGGACCCGGCGAGGTCGGCCCCGGTGAACTCCACGCTGTCGTAGTCGCCTTCGGGGAC
>NZ_WMLF01000517.1 GCF_014156695.1 Streptomyces durbertensis
CTCCCGGGGGCGGCCGGGTCGCCGAGGAGCGACGGGAGGAGTCGAACGAGAAGACGAAGTTCACCCTCCAGGCCGAGGTGCTGTTCGGTAAGAACAGCTCCCAGCTGAACGCCAAGGCCAACGCCCGTATCGCGGACATCGCCGCCGAGATCAACAAGCAGAAGGCGAGCAAGGTCAGCGTCTACGGCTTCACCGACAACCTCGGGTCGTACGAGAACGGTGTGCGGCTGTCGCAGGAGCGTGCGGAGGCGGTGCACAAGGAGCTGGTGAAGACGCTGAACGACGCGTCGTTGAGGTTCGACATCCGGGGTTACAGCGAGGACTACCCGATCGCGTCGAACGCGACCGAGGAGGGCCGGGCGCAGAACCGCCGGGTCGAGATCTCCTTCATCCGGACGAACTGAGCCGACACCGCGGCGACACGTCGCCGTTTTGTGAGAAGTGGGCAAGAAACAAGGCGACTTGAGCGTCTGCCGGCGCTGCCGACGTGGTTGGGGTTGAACACGGCGGGGGTTTCCCCGCCGTGGGGCCCGTGACGTCGACAGGGACGGAGTCCTCAGTGTCTCGGAGAAGAACGCTCAGCCGTGGGAAGAAGGCCGCGCTGCTGGTGGGTGCGGCGGCGCTGGCAGGTGGCGGCGCCGTGGTGATGACCGGTACGAGCCAGGCGTCGGTCGCCTGCGACGGGCTGGCGACCGCGCTGGGCAACAACGCGAGATTCATCGCGGAGCAGCGGGCGAACCCGGACGCGCAGTCCGAGGCGCGGATCGCGAACCGCGAGGCCGTGATCGAGGAGATCAAGCGGAAGCAGGCGGCGTCCGGGTGTGAGGTGGGCGCCGGTGGCGGGGAGGCGGTCGCCCAGCCGCCCGCCGAGCCGGATCCGCCCTCGGAAGCGGACCCGCCCGCGGAAGCGGACCCGCCAGCCGAGGCGGGTCCGCCGGATCAGGCCGCGCCGCCGCCGGGTGGCGGTGAGCAGGTCTGCGCGGGGTCCACGGTCACGTTGTCGGGTGAGGGCGGCGCGCCCGCCGCGTCCAGCAACGAGTTCCCGATCGGTACGCAGCTGCGGGTGACGAACCTGGACAACAACAAGTCCGTCACCGTGGCGGTCACCTCGGTTTCGGGCAGCTGTGTGCTGCTGAACGACGCGGCGTTCGAGGAGGTGCGCGAGCCCGGGAAGTTCCTGATCAGGCAGGCCCGTATCGAGCGCGTCGGCTGACGCCGCGCCGACGCTCGTCGGTCTGTCCGCACACGTCCGGCGCCGCCTCTCGCCGGACGGGGCCCGTGCACCCCGCTCGCCCCCGTGGCGGGGTGCGCGGGCCCGCCCTTCCCGTAGCACGGGCCCCCGGGATCCGGGGGCCCGTCGCCGCGAGGCCCGTCAGGGCCGCAGGGGGCCCTCACAGCTGTAGTCGGAGGTTCCTCCCTGCCTGTCGGACCAGATCTCGACCGGGCCGAAGTCGCAGTTCATGTCGGCGAGGTTGGTGCTCCGGTCGGAGCGGCCCGCCCGGTGGAGGATGAAGTAGTCCACCGTCTCCGACATGTCCTTGAAGACCTGGTCGGGGCTGTTCGGCTGGGTGAGCCGGGCGGTGACGCGGCCGGTGCAGGTGAAGCGGGGGCGTTCCTTGTCCTTGCCGGCGGTGCAGGCCGGGTTGAGGCCGGTGGCGGAGACGAGCGCGGTGCGGACGGAGTCGGCGGTGGTGTCGGTGAGGCGGTCGAGCGGTGTGTAGCGGGTGTCGGGGACGAACAGGTCGTCGACGACGGCGATCTGCCGGTCGAGGAAGCGGTTGTACGCGGTCTGGAGGCCGGTGTCGTCGCTGAGGCGGGTGCGCCACGCGTCGTAGGCGGCCGGGTCGTCGGCCCGCAGGTGGGTGTACATCTCGCGGATGAGCGAGGGCCGTTCGGTCCACAGGTACTCGAAGAGGGTGCCCGCGTAGGAGTAGAAGCGGAAGCCGTCGCCGGAGTAGGTGGCGTGCAGGATGTCCCGGACGGTCATCCGGGGGCGGCCCTCCCGGGTGTCGTTGATGATGCCCTGGACGAGGGACTTGCGGACGGCGACGCCTTCGCCCCTCGTGGCGCCGGCGAAGAACTCGGCGGTGCCCTCGTCCATGGCGGTGGTGCGGTCGTTGCGGTACCAGGGGCCCTCGCCGAAGAACCCGGGCACGGCCCAGCGGCCGTTGAGGTAGTGGGTGTACTCGTGGCGGTACAGCTCTTCGAGGGTGAGCCTGGAGTCCTGGGGGACGCGGCGCTGGTAGGTGTAGAAGGTCGCCGTCCGCTCGATGTAGATGCCGCCGTTGTCGGTGTCCATGCCGGTGAGGAGCGGGTGGTAGGCCTCGTAGTCGGCGCGGGAGGCGTACAGCACGGTGGTGAGGGTGGTGTTGGGGTCGTCGGCGAGTGGTTCCTTGCTGCCGAGGACCCGGTGGAACTGGGCCTTGACCTGCTTGCCGGCGTAGTAGAGCTGGTCGACGGTCGCCCGGTCGAGGGCGGTCCTGACGCGGATGGTGCCCTCGTCATAGGTGTAGGTGTGGGGGAAGATGCGGCGCTCGATGTCGTCGCGGCACACGTTGTGGGGCTTGCAGGCGTCGTGCTCGTTGAGCCAGGAGGCGACCTTGGCCCACGGTGGGCTGCCGAGGCCGAAGTTGCGGGTGGTGCGGTCGAGCAGGTCGCCGAGCCCGCCCACGATCTCGGTCCGCAGGCCGGCTATCTGACCGAAGCGGCCGTACTCGCTGACGGCGTCGCGCACCACCCAGTCGTTGGGGGTGCCCTTGAGGTGGGTGTGGTCGCCGAAGGCGCGGAAGGCGGACCGGTACCAGGGTGCGGCGGCGACGGCCTGCCGGAAGGCGGTGTCGTTGTTGCCGTCGTACACGCCGAGGTAGCTGACGGAGAGGGCGGCGAGCGCCGCGCCGCCCCAGTGGGCGTCCTTGTGGGTGACGGGTCGGTCGGGCCCCATCGTCGCCAGCGTCCGGGTGATCAGGTCGAGTTGGTGGTGCCGCAGTCCGGGGGCGCTGGCGGCGTAGAGGGCTTCGCGGAGGGTCTGGGCGTTGGTGGGGGTCGGCTGGAAGGTGCGCGGCGCGTCGCCGAGCGCGGCCACGGCGCGGCGGACGGCGAGGCTCGTGGGCGGGTCGGAGAGGTCGACCTCGTCGCGCGAGAACTCGTGGTACGCGACGGCGTGGAGGTAGGTGAACAGTTCCAGCAGTCCGCTGCCGTTCGCGCCGTCGTGGTCGGGTGCGAGCGTGGAGGCACGGTGGGCGACGGCCTGGATGTGGTCTGACGACATGATCGGCGCGAGCCGGGGGTCCCAGGCCCAGATGATCTCGCGGAGGCAGTCGTCGGCGGTGACCGCCTCGTCGGTGAGGAAGTCGGCGAGGGCGTTGGGGCTGAGCCCGGTGACGCCGTCGAGGGTGCACGGCACGCCGGCCTCGGTGGTGGTGGCGCGTTTG
>NZ_WMLF01000518.1 GCF_014156695.1 Streptomyces durbertensis
CTGAGGTCTCGTGGGCTCGGAGATGTGTATAAGAGCCAGCCAGTGGGTCGGTGGCCGGGGGCGGGGCGGGTCAGTCGCGGGCGCGCGGCATCGTGGAGGAGCGGCGCACCTCGCCGAACTCGACGCCGGGGATGACCGAGGGGATGCGGACGGTCGCGGTCACGGTAACCTCGCCGGGTGCCCTTGCCTGACGGAAGCCGGCGTCGTCGGCGAGCCAGCCGCTGAGGGCCTGGCGGCCGGTGCTGACCGGGTCCGGGCCCTCGTGTTGGGAGGCGGCGCGGGCGGCGGCGCGGGCGGCGGTGCCGGCCTGGGAGGCGGCGTGCGCGGCGAGGCCGAGCTGGACGGCGGCGAGCGCGACGAGCAGCAGGATCGGAACGAAGCCGATGAACTCGATGGCCGCCTGCCCGGACTCCCGGTCGCGCCGTGCGCGGCGGCCGGGAGCGGGCGGCGTGCCGCGCGGGGGCGGGGTGGTGGTCATTCGGCGGCCTCCGAGGGTGCGGCGGCGCGGCTGGAGATCGTCAGCGGGAGCTTGACGCTGGGGAAGAGCACGGGGACCTTCAGCCGGACGGTGGCGGCGGCGACCTCGCCGTAGCCGTGTCCCGGGCAGCTGACGGAGGCCCCGGACGCCCAGGAGCCCGGCATGGCCTCGACGGCGGCTGCCTGGCAGCTCTCGCCGACGGCGCTGGCCCGGGCGGCGCGGTCGGCGGCGTCGCCGGCGAGGACAAAGGTGTAGCCGACGAGTACGAACTGCCAGCACAGCGCGAGCAGGAGCAGGATCAGCGGCACCATGCCGAGGAACTCCACGGTGGCCTGGCCGCTGTCCCGGCCGGTCGGCGCCTGCCGCGCCGGCCGGTGGTCTTCCGCTGATCCGGTCCGCATCGTCAGCGTCCCCCTGCTCCGCGTCCTCCGCGGCGGGCCGGCGGGGTTCCGCCGCGGCCGGTGTGCCGTACGAGTCCGCCGCCGCCGTCCTGTCTTCCGGGTTTCGCTTCCCCGGCCTTCTCCTTCCGGGTCTTCCCTCTTCCGGCCGCTCTGCCACGTCCGGCCCTGGGGCCGCCGGAGTCGGAGGCGTTGACGCCGAGTTCGGCGGCGAGTGCCCACAGTGCCCGGCGGACGTTGCCGCGGCCGTCGAGTTCGTGGAGCCGGGCGGAGTCGACGTAGCCCTGGAGTTCGCGGAAGTTGGCGGGGACGGTGGTGCGGGCGAGGCGGGTGCCGGTGAGCCGTTGGATGAGCTGCGGCTGGAGTTCGCTGGTGCGGGTGTGGCGGTTGACGACGGTGACGGCGTCCTCGGCCTTGCGTATCTGGAGGCGTTCCCACAGCCGCAGCATCCGTTTGACGCCGCGCACGGCGACGACGTCGGGGGTGGTGACGATCAGCGCGGTGTCGGCCGTCTCGACGGCGGCGGCGCCGGCGGGGGTGAGCTGGGCGCCGCAGTCGATCACCACGGTCTCGTAGCGGGCGCGCAGGACGCCGAGGATCTGCCGGGCGGCCGCCTCGGTGACCTCCTCGGCGCGTTCTCCCTCCGCCGGGGCGAGCAGCAGGTTGAGGCCGCTGGGATGGGCGAAGACGGCGTCCTGGAGGACGCGGACGGAGAGGTCGCTGATGCCGGCGAGGTCGGCGATCGAGCGGCGGAACTGGACGTCGACGAAGGAGGCGACGTCGCCGCTCTGGAGGTCGAGGTCGACGAGTGCGACGCTGCCGCCGGACTGGGCGGCGAGGGCGAGTTGAACGGCCGTGAGGGTGCAGCCGACGCCGCCCTTGGCGCCGCTGACGGTGATCACCCGGCCACCGGGGCCGGTCGGCGCCTCGTCGCCGCCGCCGAGGTGGCGCCGAACGCCGGCCGCCCACTGGGCGACGGAGTGCACCCGGCCGGTCAGGTCGTCGTGGCCGAGGGGCAGCCCGAGGACGCCCCTGGCACCGGCCTCCATGGCGGCGGAGTACACGGCCGGGCTGGGGTCGCCGGTGAGCAGCACGCTGCCGACGGCGGGGAAGCGGAGGGCGATCTCGCGGACGAGTTCGAGGGCCGGCAGCGGGGTGATGCTCTCGTGGACGAGCACCACCTCGGGGAGCGCGCCCACCGACTCGGCTGCCAGCGCGGCGAGTTGGTCGAGCAGGGCGGTGGAGTTGCCGGCCGGCGGGAAGGGCTCGACGCCGGGGAGCTGGCCGAGCAGTGAGGCGGTGCTCCGGACGGCGTCGGCGTCGCTGGCGGCCTGGATGACGCGGATGACCATGGTGGCTGCCTCACTTGTCCCGGGAGAGGCGGTAGTCGCGTTCGCCCTTGGGGATCGGGTTGTCGTCGCCCGGCGCGACCAGGGCGAGCCGGACGTGGGTGGCGAACGACTCGGCGTAGGCGACGCGTTGTGCGTCCGTCGTGTCCAGGGCGAAGGTGATGGGCACGACCTGGCGGCGGCCGGCGCGGCCGTCGTCGTCGGGTTCCAGGCTGGTGAGCCGGCCGACGTCGATGACACGGGCGCGGTCGACGAGGACCTTGGAGACGGGCTCGGCGTCCCCTTCGCCGGGGAAGGTGGCGAAGACGTTGACCCGGGAGCCGGGGGTGATCTTGCCTGCGACGCCCGTGGAGGCGTCGATCATGATGGCGATCTCCTGTTCACCCGGCTCCAGCGCGGGCCGGTCGGCGATCATGTCGCGTTGCAGCAGGGAACCCTTCTTCAGCGGGTTGACGGCTATCCGGCGGTCTATCTCCGCGAGGTCGGTGACGGCGGTGTCCGGCAGCCAGCGCTTGGGCACGCTGATCTCGGTGAACTGCTTCTCGCTCAGTTCGACGTAGGGTTCGACGTCCTGACGCAGCTGGTAGGCGGTGACCTCGGGGCCCACCTTGGACTCCACGTCGTTGACGACGGACAGCACGCCGCCGAAGACGACGAGGGCGCCGAGTACGGACAGCAGCATCAGGATGACGCCGCGGCGCTGGCGTGAGTTCATCGGTGGGTGTTACCTCGTGTGAAGAGTGGGGCGGCTCGGAGGCTGACCGGGCGCCTCCGGGGACGGGGTCGGTCGGTGGCGTGGGGCGCGGGGCTCACGGCGGGCCGGTCGGGTGGGTGCCGAGCTGCGTGGTGCGGGCCTGGGTGAGGCGGCTGGCGTCGTAGGGCGCGGTGGCGGGGTCGGCCGCCGGTATGCCGGGCCGGGGACCGGCCGGGCCGTGCAGCGCGCGGCCGTCGCCGCCGGGGACGGCACGCTGCTCGCCGCCGACGGGCCGGGACCGGGCGCCCGGGACGGTACGGGCCCCGACGACCACGCGGTCGTCGATCACCAGGCCCAGGGCTGAGAGCACCGCCATCAGCAGCATGGCGGCCGAGAACAGCATCAGGGGGCGGTGCCACCGCAGCGCGTCGGCGAGCGCCGACGTCACCGCGGGGCTGTGG
>NZ_WMLF01000519.1 GCF_014156695.1 Streptomyces durbertensis
GTGGGAGGGGAGCTCGGGCACCCGGAGACGGTAACCGTTCGCCGCGTCGCCGGCCGTCACTCGACGACCTGCCGGCCTTCCGGGCGGGCGCCGCAGGAGGAGCGGAAGGCGCAGTTCGCGCACTGCCGGCCGGTGACCGGCCCGAAGCGCTCGTCGAGCACCCGGCCGGCCGCCGTGGCCAGCAGCCCGGCCACCCAGTCCCCCGTCTCCGGGTTCCCCGCGTCAGCGGCGTCGGGGGCGGCGGCGCCGGTGGCGGGCTCCAGCGGTTCCTGCCGCTGCACGGCGGGCATCTCGTCCCCGCCCTCCTTGCGGGTGGCGCCCAGCCGGAGGTGCACCAGCTCCCCGCCGCCGGCCTCCCGTCCCGGGGAGAGCTCCCGCAGGGCGCGCTGGTAGACGGCGAGCTGCGGGTGCCGCTCGACGTCGGCGGCGGTCGGCTTGCCCGCGCCGGTCTTGAAGTCGACGACGTAGGCGCGGCCGGCGGCGTCCTCCTCGACCCGGTCGATGCTGCCGCGCACCCGCACCCGGTGGTCGCCCGCCTCCAGCGTCACGTCGAAGTCCTGTTCGGTGGCGACGACGCGGCGGCCGCCCCGGTCGGTGACGTGCCAGCGCAGGAAGCGCTCCAGCGCCGCCCGCGCGTTCTCCTTCTCCTGCCGGGACTTCCAGGGCGCCTCGAAGGCGAGCGCGTCCCAGACGGTGTCGAGCCGGGCGAGCAGGACGTCCAGGTCGGCGGGGGTGGTGCCGGAGGCGACCTCGTCGGCCAGTACGTGGACGACGTTGCCGAAGCCCTGGGCGGCGGTCGGCGGCGGTTCGGCGCGCACCTCTCGGCCGAGGAACCACTGGAGCGAGCAGCCGTCGGTGAGCTGCCCCAGCGCGCTCCCGGAGAGGGTGACGGGCCGCTCGGGGTCGCGCAGCGGCTCGGCCGCGGCGGTGGTGTCGTACAGGCCCCACCAGCGCTGCGGGTGGGCGGCGGGGACAAGCTGGTGGCCGTCGTCGTCGCGCAGTTCGGCCAGGGCGGCAAGCCGGTCGGCGGCGGCGGCCCGCAGCGCGGGCGAGGCGGCGGGGTCGACGGTGGTGGCGCGCAGTTCGGCGACCAGCGCGGTGACCGCGAGCGGCCGCAGCGGGCGGACGGTGCTGTCCCTGGGCTCCACGCCGAGCTCGTCGAGGAAGCGGGAGGGCTGGTCGCCGTCCTCGCTCGCGGACTTCACCGCGGTGACCACCAGCCGTTCGCCGGCGCGGGTCGCGGCGACGTAGAAGAGCCGCCGCTCCTCGGCGAGCAGCGCGGCGGGGGTCAGCGGTTCGGCCAGGCCGTCGCGGCCTATGCGGTCGGCCTCCAGCAGCGAGCCGCGGCGCCGCAGGTCGGGCCACACGCCCTCCTGCACCCCGGCGACGACAACAAGCCGCCACTCCAGGCCCTTGGCCCGGTGTGCGGTCATCAGCCGGACGGCGTCGGGGCGTACCGCGCGGCCGGCGAGGGTGTCGGCGGCGATGTCCTGGGCCTCCAGCTCCGCGAGGAGGTTGAGGGCGCCGCGGCCGCCGGTGCGTTCCTCGGCGCGGCCGGCGACCTCGAAGAGGGTGCACAGGGCGTCCAGGTCGCGGTCGGCGTTGCGGCCGGCGGCTCCGCCCCGGCGGGCGGCGCGTTCCAGCCGGTCGGGCCAGTCGGTGCCCTGCCACAGCTCCCACAGCGCCTCCTCGGCGCTGCCGCCGCCGGCGAGCAGCTCGGCGGCCTTGCGCAGCAGCTCGCCCAGCCGGTGGGCGCCGGCGGCGTAGGAGCGGTCGTGGGCGACGAGGCGTTCGGGCTCGGCCAGGGCGCGGGTCAGCAGCTCGTCCGACGGCGGCGGCACCTCTGCGCCGGCGTCGCGTTCCTCCTCGCGCAGCGCCCGGCCGAGGCGGCGCAGGTCGGCGGCGTCGAGCCCGGCGAGGGGGGAGCCGAGCAGGGTGAGCGCGGTCTCGGTGTCGAGCCAGGGCGCGTCGGGCTCGGCGGCGCGGCGGGCGGCGGCGCGCAGCGCGGTCAGCAGTGGTGTCACGGCGGGTTCGTGGCGCAGCGGGAGATCGTCGCCGGTGGTCTCCAGTGGTACCCCGGCGGCGGTGAGGGAGCGGCGCAGCGCGGGTATGGCGGACTCGCCGGCGCGTACCAGTACCGCCATCCGCGACCAGGGCACGCCGTCCTCCAGGTGGGCGCGGCGCAGCACGTCGGCGATGGTGTCGCGTTCGACACCGGGGGTGGCGCAGGTGTACACCTCGACGCGGCCGCCGGGCCGCTCGGCGGTCAGGGAGCGGTGTGCGCGGACGGCGTCGGCGGGCAGCCGGGTGAGCGGCATCCGGCGGGTGAGTTCGCGGCCTGCCGCCAGGACGGTGGCGGGCGCGCGGCGGCTTGTGGCCAGCACGGCGACGTGCGAGGGGCCGCCGTCGGGCCGGCGGAAGGTGTGGGGGAAGCGGAGGATGCCGTTCACGTCGGCGCCGCGGAAGGTGTAGAGGGACTGGTCCGGGTCGCCGAACGCGACGACCGTACGGCCCGCACGCGGCTCGCCGACCAGCGCCCGCAACAGCCTGACCTGCGCCGGGTCGGTGTCCTGGTACTCGTCCACGTAGATCGCCTGGTAGCCGCCCAGGGTGTCGGGCACCACCTCGGGGCCGACGCGCTCGGCGAGCAGGGCGGCGCGGTGGACGAGCTCGGCGTAGTCCAGGACGCCCTGCATGTCGAGGACGTCCAGGTACTCGGCGAGGAAGGAGGCGGCGGCCCGCCAGTCGGGACGGCCGGCGCGCTCGGCGAAGTCGGCGAGCGCGCCGGGCCCCAGGCCGAGTTCCCTGGTGCGGGCGAGCACCGCCCGCACCTCGTCCGCGAAGCCCCGGGTGGTCAGCGCGGCACGCAGGTCGTCCGGCCAGGCGGTGCCGGCACGCCCCCGGCGTGCGAGCTCCCGCTGGCCGTCCAGCAGCTCCCGGATGTAGAGGTCCTGCTCCGGTCCGGAGAGCAGCCGCAGCGGCTCGGCGAACAGGTCGGCGTCCTGGTGGGCCCGCACGAGGCCGTAGCAGAAGGAGTGGAACGTGGCCGAACGGGGCGCGGTGCCGCCGAGTCGGGCGGCCATCCGGTCGCGCAGTTCCCCGGCGGCCCGGCGGCCGAAGGTCAGCACCAGCACCCGGCGGGGGTCGACGCCGCGGCGGATGCGCTCGGCGACGGCCTCGACGAGCGTGGTGGTCTTGCCGGTGCCGGGGCCGGCGAGCACCAGCAGCGGGCCGCCCTCGTGCTCAACCACGGCACGCTGGGCTGCGTCCAGTCGGGGGAGCGCCCTGTTCTCCGGCGGCGTGCGCACCAGGCGGTACGCGGGGGACTTGCTGGAAGAACTCACTTCGCTCGCCGGTCTTCGGGGTCTGTCTGGACTGTGCCGACGGTACGCCAGGGGCGGACCGCCGGGC